>JASFEF010000001.1:0-93737 GCA_050124975.1 Candidatus Thorarchaeota archaeon
CAAGACACAACATCACCAACGATCGATACCCCTGTTGACATCTATTACAATGAAGATGACACAGGCTACTCTATAACTTGGTCGCCTAGTGACCTGCTTCCTAGCTCCTATGTCATCTACATGGAAGGAAGTGTCCTCATATCTGGTGCTTGGAACTCGAGCGCTGAATCAATAACAGTATCCGTTGATGGTCTAGCCTTTGGTGCATACAACTACACCATTGTTGTTACAGACACTACAGGTCACTCTACATTAGACCAAGTGTGGGTATATGTTCAGGATGGTACTGCGCCCACAATTGATCATCCAGCTGACTTTGACTACGACGAGGGTGAAACTGGAAATACAATCATCTGGAACCCCGACGATTCGCATCCAAAGAATTTCACTATCTACAAGGACGGTACTGTAGAAAACAGTGGGTCTTGGGATGGCTCAACAATCACGATTGATGTTGATGGTCTTTCACCAGGTGTCTATAACTATACTATTGTAGTGTACGACCTCGGTGGAAATAGTGTGACAGACACCGTGGTTGTTACTGTAAACGAAGTCGTAATCACTCCGACAACGCCTACAACTCCCACTACAACTCCAACGCCAACGGGTGGCGTAGAGCTGCCACCAGAAATCATGCTACTGATTATTGGTGGACTAGGAGGAGCGGTTGTTATCATCATCATAGTAGCTCTTCTACGCAAGAGAGGAGGTTAGTCAAGGATACAATACTCTTGTCGTTAAAAGGGAATTTCTAAACCTACATCAAATAACCCATTGGGATTATGGCAATAGATTGCCATGACCCAGTGGGATTCTTTCTTTATCTTATGAAAGATTCAATAATGAATACTACTCGCTACCACATTTCTTCGTGATTCCCTTGAGGTCTATTTCGCGTACAACGTTAACTTAAGATACGCTGAGAAGACACACTGCATATGGTTCATCCAGATGTGGGAAACCCAACAGTGGAGGAAGTCGCACCAGGTGTCCTAGTCGTCACAAGACTTGTTCATTTCTTCGCTGAGATTGGAGTCAATGCAGGAATCATCCACACTCCAGAGTCAGTCATTTTCATCGACTCAGGTATGTCTGCATACTCAGGAGCTTACCTTTGGAACCTTGCAAAGGAAAGGATAGACAGCAACAAGGACCTGTATCTCATTCTCACCCACAAGGACACTGATCACCACTTTGGGATGAACGAAATCCGAAAGCATGGAGCCACAGTGATATCCCACGAGTATACAGCGGACTACATAAGCGCAAACAGTGATCTCTCGAACAACCCCATCGCCAAGCGAGTATGGAAAGAGTATCACCCAGAAGATGTCTTGGGTGAGGTGATTCTGAGTAGGCCGGAACAGACTGTCACTCATGACACCACCCTCGACCTGGGTGATGAGATTCAGATATTGTCCGTTCCTGGACACACACCAGGAGATATTGCGGTCTATCATCCAAGGTCTAAGGTTCTCTTCACGGGTGATGCTGTTCTAGAGGGGATGGACCCCTATATACGCCCAGACTCCATCAGCCTCAAGACATGGATACGGAACTTAGAGCGATTAAAAGCACTTGACATCGAATGGGTTCTCCCTGGTCATGGAGCCTTATCCAAACCGGACATCATCGATTCTAATATCCTGTTCTTAATGAGAGAAACAAAATAACGGTCAATCTGAATATGAACTGAAAAGGAGATATCAACCACACACGTGTGATACACACATTGTTCTTTGATTCAGAATAACACGTACACGGGGAATCTTCACATGCTACCAGAAGTCGCACTTCTAGTGGGAATCTATGCCATCTGGTTACTTCTTCTCGTAAATGCGATGGTGTCTAGTGAGGAGATATCCCTGACAGTGGCAACTCTCCCCTTCATTGTAACCTTCCCTATAGCCCTGATTCTAGCAGCATGGATAGAGATTCAAATCCCAGGAGTGTTCCTTGTAGATGTTGTCCTCACAATAATAATAGGGGTCCTCCTCTTCGTGAGGTGGATGATGGCTATAGTAGGAGAATGACCACTACTTACCCTTTCGTTTAAACTCGGTATATCCACAACGACCACAAGCAAAGCGGTCGAAGTGTTCGGCCATGAAGGTGCCCTTCTCACAACGTGGGCATGACTTCTTGGACCTAGTGATTCTTCCCGACTTGTCGACCTTGTACATTTCGTGTGCCTTTGGCATCTATGCTGCACCCTCTTCTTTCTCTGACTCGTGTCTTTTGACGATGTGATCCAATTCGATTCGTTTCATCTGGTCTGGGTCAGAATAGATTCTGGCTGTCCCCTCAGTTATTCCAGCACCAAACTTTGTGTCAAGCTTCTTGATGATGACCGCTGATGAATCAGCATCAAACTGCGCAACAATCTTTGCACGGATATCTGCTCGACTTGGAGTACTTGCTCCAGCATGATCGACCCTGAAGTCGACTTCCTTCCTTGCAAGAGGTTTGTTCTCTCGTTCATCTAGGATTTCGATTTTCATTGGTATCACTTACCGAAAGTCAGACCGCCTCAGGGGTGGCTCAGCCATTCGACTTGGGGTTGTCTAATAAAGCTTTCACCACTGACAAGAAATTCTAACGCACCTTCAACGCGTACTTTCCTGGCTTGTCGATGTTGAGTCGGGAGGCTACATAAGAACTCAGTCTCGGGTCTTCACGCTTGTCGCGTCCAGGAAGAATGACCACTATCCCCGTGTATGAAGTTGAGAGATTGGTTCCTTTGCAGTTAGGGCACATACTCTCAGCTGTGAGATAATGACAGGCCTTGCATGCTTTCATCTTGGCTATTGTTGTCCCCTCCCTGATTATTTCTTCTTCTTCTTTTCTTTCTTAGTTTCACCACGAGCAGTCTTCACATCTTCCTCTATCCAAGATCGGTCAGGACCAATCTTCCCGAGGAACGGCTGTCTCATTGTGAGACCGAGTTTTCCGGACTTGTTACCAGACTCAAAACTTATTGAAGTGACTCTGGCTCTCACCATGTCCCCTTCTGATAAAGTCCTGCCAGTTTCCTTACCCAGGAGGGCATTACCCTTAGAGTCCTGCGTGATGAAATCATCACAGATCTGACTGACATGACAGAGCCCATCAAGTGGTCCCATTCGGATAAACGCTCCAAAGTCCATAAGCTCCACTACATTGCCTTCTACAAGCTCATGTCGAAGAGGCTTGAACACAAGCACACGATAGGTCACGGAATGATATGTTGCTCCGTCACCTGGCATGAGGCGACCCTGACCAATCTTGTCAATCCCAATAACCGCAATCATCAGGCCTACGTCTCGATCGAGGACGTTCTCGTGCTGTTTCCGTAGATGAAGCATGGCTGCGTCTTCCATGGGGGAACCAAATTGAGATGGTGGGATACGCACCACGTCTTTCACTGTCACTATACTGTACAACTATTGTCGCTCCTTGCCTAGCAGGACGATTCTTATCAGAACAATCAGACTCGGGAACAATCCCAAGGTCTGAACCCGACGGCTCAGCGGTTTGTCGCTTTATAAACCATAAAAACATTGTGACACGGTCTCAAAAAATAGTGCCCTTGAGTTCCAAGCGTTTCCTACCCCGAAGCATAAGGACAGGTATCCCTCTCGCAGATGCCCTGTTTCTGAGATCCCGATCATTAGTCGCCAGTACTCCACTAACTGACACAGTATACTCTAGAAGTTGATCATCCACAGTGGTGTCTTTCAGTGAAGGGTCCAGCTCAACAACTCTGCATTTTTCAAGTAAATCCAATGCAATTTTGAATTTTCGACTCTCAGTTTTCTTTGTTCTTTCAAATTTCGCTTTGATCTCACTCAAAACAGACTCTAGAACAATGAACTCTATGCTCCGTTCAAGCACTCTCTCAGCCTCTGAAAACACGTCTACTCCAAACTGTGCAGGTACTGTCAGAAAGTTCGTATCTAATATCACAAGGAGTGGCAAGGTTCTCACCAGTATGAGCCGATGGTTTCTATGATGGATTGTGCTTTAAATCTCGGCATAACCTATCAGTCGCCACTTGTTTTCAACTCTGCGACCAATCGCAATTCTCTGTCCTTTCTCGGCCATGACTGGACGTTTGAGGGTCAGCTCAATCTCATCACCATGCAAGCGTGTAATTACTCCTACTGTGGGCGCAGTTCCAACTACCAACATCATTGGTTCGTTTAGCCTGAGATTCTCCACTTCTTTCTTGGACTCTGTACCAACTACTCTCTGCATAAGAATGGGGGTCAACATGAGTTTGTCGTGGATTTTTGGCATCTTTCCTACTTTTCCAACGACATTTCCAACAAGCCTGTCTGCTCGTGTTGAAGCTGGATCCAATCCAGTTCCCACACCTATCAGCCCTCCAGGATAGGCTTCTTCAAGCGAATTCCCGCTACCGGATAGAAGACTAACAACCTTTGCTTTGATTGGTTTGAAACCCTTCTCGCCCTTAGCACCTGGAGCAATCTCAATCTCATCTCCAATACTCATTTTTCCCTGTACAATCGACCCTCCAACAACGCCACCCTGCATTTCCATTGGTAGTGTTCCTGGTCTGTTTATGTCAAAGGAACGCGCAACAAACATCTTGGGTGGAGCGTCATCATCACGCTCAGGTGTTGGAATCACTTCTTGAATCATCTGAATGAGTAAGTCTGTGTTGGCCCCAAAGATTGCAGAAACAGGTACTATTGGAGCGTTTTCTGCAGCTGTGCCTTTTACAAAATCCTTGATTTGTTGATAGTGTTCCTTTGCCTGTTCTTTGGTCACAAGCTCGATCTTGTTCTGAACTATGATGATGTTCTTCACCCCGACAATCTCAAGGGCATGAAGATGTTCAGAGGTCTGTGGCATTGGACAAGGCTCGTCGGCTGCAATCACAAGAATTGCACCATCCATGAGACTAGCTCCACTAAGACATGTCGCCATGAGTGACTCATGTCCAGGACTATCAACAAAGGAAATCTCTCTCAGGACCTCCACTTCTCCCCCACATTTGCTACATTTGTTCTCTTTTGCCAGATGCGAGGTGGTGTATGCCTCAGGTTCTGGACAGCTCTTACACTTCATTAAGACGGTGGCTGCGTATCCAAGTCTGATTGAAATACCACGCCGTATCTCATCTGAGTGACGGTCAGTCCACTCTCCTGTTAGATATGAAACGAGTGTGGTCTTTCCATGGTCGACATGACCCAGTGCACCAATGCTGATCTCTGATTGTCCCTCGTATTTCCTGGTCACCTAGTATTTCACATCCGACTGTTTATTGTGGGCGTTAGACTCTGTCTTTCCGTTGCCCATATGAAGTATATGGTTCGAACCATGAACACAACAGTGGCTGACTGAAAAGGGCCTCTATGCAGCCTTCATCACGAGTTCTTCAAGGGGTGTTGCGCCCTTCTCCTCAACCCGCATGTTTACTTGGGATATGTCAGAGCTCAACTCTCTTCCACGAACTGTCTTTCTTCTAGCCATTCCTTTCCTCTTTGGCTTGAAACCAGGAGCACTATGTATCAAAACACGTTTCTTACCACTACCATGGACATCGGGTCGAATGGGGAAGCCAGAAGCATCGCTTCCACCTGTGATCTTCAGTTTGTATCCGGGCAGTCCTAGGACATCACCCTCAATAATCTCGCCTACAGTCTTCCCGACAAGGGCATTTGTTTTGGCGTCATCTAACTCGTACTGGATAGCCTTTCCAGTTTCTGGGTCTGATATCACAAGTTTGAACGGCAACTAACGCTTCGCCTACCTAGATTAGTGGTATTGGGTCCCAAGGACACCAGAGGTAGCCAAATTGACTCACTTAATGAGGATTGTGGTCGGACCGTTCCCCGAAACCTAGACAATCCTAGATATTGTGTCTGGGATGTTGTTCGGTTCCTGCTTCGTCGAGGCTGCTCTTTGTAGATTCACAGAATCTGCTAAGAGTCTTACTTCCTCTCCACAGGCGTTTTCAGTCTCCGGTAAACTGACGGCGACTAGATTGAGTGCAGCATTGAGATCTCTGTCAATCCTTATTCCGCATTCTTCACAATGATATTCCCTCTCTGCAAGAGAGAGTTCCCTCTTCTTGTGTCCACACTTTGAACATAGTTTTGATGAGGGAAATGACCTAGGAGCAACCACAAGCTCAGATCCATACCAGAGGCACTTGTACTCCAGTTGTTTTCTGAACCGGTAGAATCCCACATCCGCAATGGCTCGTGCCAACCTCTGATTTTTCATCATCCCTGACACACATAGGTCCTCGATCACTACCTTGCTGTGGCTCTTGGCAAGATAGGTCGTGACCTTGTGTAGAGTGTCTTGGCGGATGTTGAAGACCCTCAGATACATCTTGGCTAGTCTGAGTTTTGCCTTCTCGCGATTCCTACTTCCAGTCTTCTTTCGGGACATGCTCTTTGACAGGCTTCTCAGCTTCCTGAGTATCCGTCCGAGGGCTCGTGGATTTGGAAAGATTGTCGCATCAGAGAGTGTGGCCAAGGTCTTTACACCAAGGTCTATTCCCACTGCTTCTCCACTAGGAGGTTCGGGGTCTGGGAACTCTTCCTCCACAGTGACAGAAACGTACCATCTATTGGCTCTTCTTCGCAATGTGGCTGAGAGGATTCGTCCTCTGTAGTATCTCTTCTTCCTTTCTTTGATTCGAACCTTTCCAAGACGGGGAAGTTGGATTGCCCGTTTGTGAAACTTGATGGTTCCAGTCAGTCTGAAGCTGTCCCTGACTCCTTTTCGTTTGAATCTTGGAAAGCCAATCTTACGTCCCGTTTTCAGTCCACGATAGAAGTTCTGAAAAGCTCGATTGAGGTCTCTCAGAGCCTCTTGAGGCGCACATTTGGAGCATTCATACATCCATGGAAACTGGGCCTTCTTCAGACTGTTGAGGAGCTTATGTTGCTTCATGGCATCAGTGAATCGGTCCGCTCCCTGATTCTCCTTGAAGAGTCGGATGCGTAGTTCGAGACCCCAGTTATAGGTAAAACGAGCTATTCCTGCATGTTGGTGAAGGTGCGACCTCTGACGATTGTTTGGGTCGAGCTCGTATCTGTAAGCCTTGGTCACCAGCATGAGGTTCAGAAAATGGTATTGACTGGACATTATAAGCTCGTACAGAGAAAGAACACCAGCTAAGATTGTTCTTTGAGATATGTCAAGGATTGTCTAGGTTTTTCGTAGCTGCTGTCAACCTCCTCTTGGAATGCACACAAAATAATTGTGAGAGCCAATACCGCGTACATAATCATTATAACCCATACAAATCACTGCCCCAACTCACACTAAGGACTGACTATCAATGGATCCACTGACAGTTTTCGGAATCATAGGCATCATTTGGCTTGTGATTTACTTTGTAGCTCAATATATTGGTGTTGAGAAACTCAGTGAACGTGGTATAGATGCTGGATTCCCCTTCTTCATCATGTGGCGTACAGAACGACTGAATGCGTTTCTTACACGGATGGGCAAGAAGTTTCCACGTGTCTTCTTCAATATCGGTATTGTCGTAGGTTTTGGTGGAATGATATTCAGTTTCTGGATGTTTGGTGACAATCTGATCAAGTTCTTTGTTCAGCCTGCAGCTGCAGGAGGTGTTGTACCCATAATTCCAGGAGTGACTATTACTGGTCTTCCACTTGTTTACATGCTGATTGGTCTTGCTGTGACATTACTTACACATGAGTTTGCTCATGGTCTAGCAGCCTCAAAGGATAATATTGGAATCAAGAGTTCGGGACTGTTAGCCTTCCTAGTATTGTTTGGTGGTTTTGTTGAACCCGATGAAGAACAGTTCGAGAATGAAGCAACCCCTCAGTCACGTATGCGTATGCTAGCTGCTGGTTCGTTTGCAAACTTCGCATGGGGCTTTGTGTTTCTTATTATTCTTGCAAACTTCTATCCATTGATGTCAATTGGGTATTACCCACCAAGTGGAGCCTACATTTATGACCTGCAAGCCGGAAGCCCTGCTGCTGCAGCTCTTGACATTGGTGATGTCATCGTTGGTCTCAACGAAACGGAGATTGCTAATTGGACGGCGGTTAGTAGGTTTATGGCTGATGCCCCAGCTGGAGCTCAGTTAACTATACACACTCTTGATGACAGTGTGACAATCTTACTGGCCGCAAATGAACAAAACGCAAGTAGGGGATATATGGGTGTATATGGGTCCGACTACTGGGAACCCAGACCTGGTTGGGATGTGATTCTAACACCCATGTTTGTGTTCCATCTTCAACAGATTGTCTTCTGGTGCTATCTGATCCTGATGTCAATTGCACTCTTCAATCTCTTACCAATTCCAGTCTTCGATGGAGATAAGTTACTCTCCAATGGCCTGAGTCTTGTCATAAAAGATGAGAAGAAGATCAAGTACATCATGTGGCCTGTACGAATCGCTGCGCTTGGAATTGTTCTATTGAGCATTATTTTGAGCTTCATCATGGGCAAAGGACTGTTCTGAAAGCCATTTTTCGGTTCTGTGGGACCTAAAAAGGCATGAAATTGCATGATAGTCCGATGAAAGATGATGACCCACCAGATTGGTACAAAACAAGATGTGCGAGAAAAAGCACGGAAAGCACTTACAGACTATCTAACAATGTTCATACCCGGCTCTTGGAAAGAGCCTCTTGACAAAGTGAAGTTATTACTTCAAGCCAACGGAGATGTTGACTGGGAGGCTCTTAAAGGTCATGCCTTAGTATACTTCGATGAACAACGGCTCTCTGAAGATCGAGTCGAATGTCTAGCTCGCGTAGAGCGCTTTAGTGATGCGTTCAAAGAGATTCATAATGTTCTCTCTCCAGCAGAATGGTACAAGACTGTTGATGAAATTCTGCTTGCAGCTAACTTTCGAGCAAGCAAGGCTTCACTCCAACTTAGACGTGTTCAAATTGTGGATGACTTGAAAGAGAAGGAGAAGCCAGAAGTAAAGAAAACGAAGTGAGGCGGAAACCCACTTTCGTATCGTTCTTGCACAAGAAATGTGCGTGTAAATAGGGCACACTCCGAGATAGTACTGTTGTATGAGTTCATATACTTAGCACAAAATAGAGTGTTATGAAAGGACTAAGTATGTGGACTTGGGTTCTAGGTAGAGCTCAACGTGTGCGACTGAAAGCCCGAAGGAAGAAGCCTTCTCAAGGGAAGTCCTTACTCTCCAAGAGAGAACAATCATCAGGTTCTGGAGAGTCCGCGGTTGTTCACTTTGTCAAGTCAGACCACACTAGTTTTGGCGAGGAATCTAGTGATAGTGATAATGACCCAGCCGTGGTAAGAACTGTGGAAACTCAATCTGTGGTTGGGCGTGATGTTCCAACATTATCACAGAGGAAGGAAACCAGGTCTTCAAGAGGGATCCTATCCCTATGATGGTTGACAATGCTCTTGCTAATCTTGGGGTCCACTGGATTTTGAGAAGTGGTGACACTGGCAAGGGAAGGGTGGAACACAGAAGTTTCTTGAAGTGGGTGAACTCACCCAACCACAAGAAATGGGTCAGAGCTTAACTTGATATCACATTACACTAACTTTAACTTGAAACTTCGGACAATGGCGACTTGGAGTCGCTAGCATGCAGTCGGGGTGTTCAAAATGTGACAAACCTGCGGTATACCTACGTAGGTACACATCCGAACGACTGTGTAAAACATGTCTGGTCCAAACAACAACAGACAGGGTGCGACGAAGCATTAATCGTCACAAGATGCTAGAAGAGGACGATAGAATAGTTGTGGCCATTTCTGGTGGGAAGGACAGCGCTGTACTCCTCTATACTCTCCACAAGATTGAATCCAACTTTCCCAATTCTGAGCTTATTCCAGTTACAATCGATGAAGGTATCAAAGGATACAGAAACAAGGCCCTCAACGCAGCAAAAGAGTTGACGAGGTCTCTTGACCTTGATCTTGAGGTCACATCTTTCAAGGACCTCTTTGGTCACACATTGGATGAGCTTGTGAAGCTCCGGACTGACAAGTCACTGGGTGCTTGTTCCTACTGTGGGGTATTCCGTCGACGTGCACTGAATGATGCTGCAGAGAAACTAGAAGCAGATGTCATCGCAGTCGGCCACAACCTCGATGACGAGGCACAGACTGTTTTGATGAACATCATGCGAGGCGATAGCCGTAGGATTGCACGGACAAACGTTCCACGAAGTAGATCCATAGAAGGTCTAGTGCCCCGGGTCAAACCCCTCACCGAGTTATCTGAAAGGGACATAGTTGCCTACTCTCACCATCTGAATCTTGTCTATCATGATGTTCCATGTCCATACGCTGGGGAAGCCTATCGAAATGATCTGAAGTCTTTCTTGAACGATATGGAACATAAACGACCGGGGACGCTACTAGCAATACTGCGTTCTGCAGAGGCAATGACTCAAGCGTTTCTAACTAGTCCCTCTGACTGGACTCTTGAGAAGTGTGAGAAGTGTGGTTCACCATCTCCTTCAAAGACATGCAAGGCATGTAAGATGCTCAAGGAAATCAGGGGATGATTCTGGAGTGGCAAAGAAACCAGAGATGTTGCATGAGCCCCGAGAAATTCATTACAATGAGGACCACTGGAACCATCTTCAGACTCTCAGAAACTCTACACTTGAAACTATACAAAAACTAGAATCAACAGGCATCAAGCCGTTTGTTTATGGTTCTGTTGCCCGTGGTGACATCACCAAGTCTTCGGACATAGACATCATTATTCTTCGTCCAGTTTCAAGTTATAGAATCGAACTTGTCTTGGGTACACCACTAAAACGGGAACTTGTTCAAGCTACTCCTTCTATGGTCCTCAAGGGTCACATTCATCTTCCCGAAAACACTGTTGTGACCTTTCCATTGTTTAAACTCATGTCTAGAGAAGAAGAGTTCTATCGATGGGGTGGTCTGATTGACAGCACTGGAGTGAGGAACAATACAAGAACATCTGGTGTTGATAAACGGCTTCTTCTTATTGAACCGACGAGTACGGGTCATATAGAACAGGGGGTAATTGGTCGCGAACAGGAAGTTGCCAAGAAACTAAATGTGAGCATTGGAATCGCAGAGGAACGAGTCAGGGTCCTTACGCGGCGGGATAATGTCGGAAGAACAGGTGTCTATCTCACTCGAACATTGGACGATAATGAGAACTTTGAAGCAGTTGCCAAGAATCTCCAAGACAGTGATCCTGCACTACGCAGAACCATTCAACGAAGAGGCGGTTGAGAATGAAGTCTTCAAAACGGGAAACTAGAGAGATTGAAGGTGATTCACTTCTAGTTGGAGAACTACCACCAGGTTGTGGTTTTTGTACTAAAGGTTCGAAAATGGTCTTGTTCGTTACCGGTCTCTGTGACAGCTCCTGTTACTATTGTCCACTATCACAAGACAAGTCTGGCAAAGATGTTGTGTTCGCAGACGAGATGCCGGTCAATGATGATGCTGATATTCTGTTTGAAGCAGAAGCGATTAGAGGCGAAGGCGCAGGGATTAGTGGTGGAGACCCACTCTGTGATTTAGAACGCACTTTGAAGTACATTCAATTACTGAAACGAGAGTTTGGGTCCAGATTTCACCTTCACCTCTATACCAGTCAGACAGATGTCAGTCAGGATGTACTGAATAAACTGCACGACGCTGGGCTTGATGAGATCCGATTCCATCCACAGACCAGTGACTGGTCAGGAATTCAAAGAGCAGTAGACATACACATGATAGTTGGTCTCGAGGTTCCAGCAATTCCTGGAAAACAAGAAGATCTCAAGAAGGTCGCTAAGAGAGCAGAGGAGATAGGGGTTTCTTTTCTCAATATTAATGAGTTAGAAGCCAGTGAAACAAATTTTGACAAGCTGGTGTCTATGGGGATGCGACTGACGAGTATGGATAGCGCAAGCATTGAGGGCAGTGCAGCCACAGCACGAGATATTCTAGAATGGTCCGAGAACAGTCTTCAGAGGGTTTCAGTGCACTTTTGTTCAGCCCGTTTCAAGGACGCGGTCCAGATGAGAAGAAGACTGGAACGTAGGCTGGAGCAGACGATAAGGGACTTCGAAGAGCGTGATGAACAGGAACCAATCTTGCTTCTTGGTGTAATCAGAGCAGTCCATGGCAAGCATCTAGAGCATGAACAGCTGACGATGATACACACTATTCTACAGGACCAGTTTGATGTTCCTACAGACCTCATGAACATTGACGAAACCCGGAAGAGGGTCGAATTAGCTCCTTGGGTTGTAGAAGAAATCTCAGAGGAACTCAGAGAGATACTGGTAGAGATTAAAGACTTGGAGATTGGTATTGCGTTTGAATATCCCACATGGGACAGACTTCAGACGATGTTCAACCCCCTCTAGCTACTGTGTGAATCGAAAACGCAGGATCGCTCCAATCCCGCCTAGACGTTGGAGCTGGTCACCAGCAGGATGCTCTGTGGAAACAATGTGGAATGAACCTCTTGTCTTCTCAGTATTCCTTATCAACGAGTCCATCCACCGTCTTGTTTTCTCATCGCCCTCTCTGAGCTTCTTATCTGTGATTAACAGCTCCTCGACAGCTCCAAATCGTACAGCATTGGATACCTCATCATTTCCATATGCTCCAAGCCCATTATCCTTCGATATGTGTTCAATCAATAACTCAACAAGACGTGTTTCAGTTTCAACTTTAAGCTCAGTCACAGCTTTTGAGATGACGCCTCGATAGAGAATCTCCTTCGCACCTGGAACTCCTATCGAGTTAGTACTCTCAACAACGACAGGGGGCAGGTCCTTGATTTTGGCACCTATCAGAAAATCTCTGAAGTGGTCTTTTACAAACCCAGGTCCTGCAATGACAATCAGACCAAACTCGTGTTGTTCTACTTGGGACCGTAACGCGAGAAGTGTGTTTGCAAAGAAGTCCTTCATTGTGGCGTCATATGACTTCTGATCACCCCTTTTTCTTGAGATGCTCATACGGATCCGTACTGCTTCCTGAATGCCAGAGTCCGCAGCCAGAAACAACTCTGCTGTGCCATCCTCTATTGTCACTATAAGACACATAGGTCGAAGCTGTGATTTTTCTGCTTCTTTTAGTCTATCAAGGACAAACTTCGGCCAGTGTTCTTTGATAACGGTCAGAGTGTCTCCAGTTTCAACATTGATTGTATGATAAGAACCAATGTTGACAAGGTCTCCAGGTCCCTCGAGAATCACGCCCTTTAACCGCACCCTATTTGAGAAGTTATGGAACGAAACATCCTCTACTCTTAGCTTCAACACCATTGCTTTTCTGATGCTCTCCGATTTTCGACTGTCTTCATCTCCGACTCTTACACGACGCGAGGTTTTGGAAATGACGACATCACTTGGTCCGACTGTATTGTAAAGGTGCCATAGATCGTCTAGTGTCTCAATCTTCAGCACAATTTTGCCTTCCTTCATGACCCGTTTTACGATTTTCAAGTGGTCACCGTTTCCCGAAACCTAGACATTCCTGGACACTGAGCCCGAGATGATGTTCGGTTCCTGCTTCATAGAGGCCGCTCTCTGTAGATTCAGTGAATCTGTTAAGAGTCTTACTTCCTCTCCACAAGCGTTTTCAGTTTCCGGCAAACTGACGGCGACTAGATTCAGTGCGGCATTGAAATCCCTGTCAATCACTAGTCCGCACTCTTCACAATGATACTCCCTTTCTGAGAGGGACAACTCCATCTTTCTGTGCCCACACCGTGAACACATCTTCGAGGAGGGAAATGTTCGTGAAGCAACAACAAGCTCAGAACCATACCACTGACATTTGTACTCCAGATGTCTTCTGAACTTAAAGAACCCTACATCAGCTATCACTCTTGCAAGTCTTCGGTTCTTCATCATTCCTGACACACACAGGTCTTCGATTACCACCTTGCTGTGGCTCTTGGCAAGATGGGTCGTCAGCTTGTGTAGTGTGTCCTGACGGATGTTGAAAATTCTCAGGTACATCTTTGCAAGTCTCAGTTTCGCCTTCTTTCGGTTCTTGCTCCCCTTCTTCTTTCGTGACAGACTCTTTGAGAGCTGTTTCAATTTCCTCAGTCTTCTTCCTAGAGCCCGTGGGTTGGCAAAAGTGGTGCCATCAGAGAGTGTGGCCAGAGTCTTGATTCCAAGGTCCACTCCTACTGCAGGTCCCTTGATGGGGCTCGGGTCAGCTAAATCTTCTTCCACTGTGACTGACACGAACCACCTGTTAGCCCCTCGTCGCACTGTTGCTGAGAGAATCCTTCCACTGAAATAGCTCTTCCTCTTCTCCTTAATCTTGACCTTTCCAATCCGTGGGAGCTGAATCTTTTGTCCCTCAAAACGGATGGTCCCGGTCAGTCTGAAGCTGTCCCTGACTCCTCTCCTCTTGAAGCGAGGAAATCCGACTCTCTTCCCAGATTTGAAACCTCGATAGAAGTTCTGGAAGGCTCTGTGGAGGTCTCTCAGGGCCTCCTGAGGAGCACACTTGGAGGTTTCGTACATCCATGAGAACTGGTCCTTCTTCAGGGAGTTGAGGAGCTTGTGCTGTTTCATGGCATCGGTGAAACGGTCGTTTCCCTGATTGTTCCTGTAACGATTAATCCGTTGTTCGAGACCCCAGTTGTAGGCAAAACGAGCTACTCCTGCATGTTGAGAGAGAGAGAGGTCCTCTGGATATTGTTGGGATCCAGTTCATACCGTAGGCTCTTTGAATCAACATTCAGGTTCGAGATGTGGTCTTGCTGGGAGATAATAAGCTCATAGAAGAGATGGTCTTTGTTCAACTATTGGTTTCATCGATGTCCAGGTTTGCCCGGGATTTATGTAACAGTTACAAACCTCTGGACTGCTGTCCTCGTCAGAAGAAATAGTCTCTGCTAATCGAGGAATCTGGAGTTTTGTGTCCTACAAAGTGGAGATTGCTATCATCGATACCTCTATTCAACACTTCCGCTTGCTGCACATGACCTTGGAGCACAAGGTCACTCCCATCTCTCACTGCAAGGTCACCAGCGATTCTGATGAGTCCTCCAAGTTCGCGCAGACGTAGACTCAAAGCGTCCTTCTGACCATCAAGCCGAAGAGCCATCTCTTCTGCAACCTCAAGAACGTGTTCTACAGCTTTCACCGTAAGGTGTGGAATTTTACCATCTTCTTCTACAGTCTGTGCCATAAATCGCACAAAGTCCTCAATCATCCCATCATTTCTTGGGGTCCAGGAGTCAAGCATAATCTCATAGCCATAACCACGAATCCTTGACCTGAGTGGTGGTAGGATATTCTTGAGATTCTCTATGTTACATGATGCAAACAAAATGAAGTCGCACGGCACATCACTGACACGGACCGCAGCACCTGAGCTTAGCGGATTGTGACCTGAAATCGGAAACATACGGTCTTGCATAGCTGTCAGTAAGTGACTCTGGTAGTTTCCTAGTGCTGCGATTTCATCTATGTATAGAATGCCTTCATGCGCCTCATGCATAGCACCTGGGACAACACGTTGATGGGCTGCTAGTCCAAGTGACTCAGCACTTCCATAGGGGTCGTGTTTGACATCTCCGAGTAGTTCAACAGGACTTGCTCCGCTCACTCTTATGTAGCGACTAGATTTTAGAGGAACCAGAACCCGTTCCTGATGATTTTTACTCTCTAATTCGTGTTTTTCTTCAGATGTTACATTACGTTGAGTCACCCTGATCTCGCCAGACTCAGCCCTCTCATACATGACTTGGTAGGACTCACCGTTGATGTCCTCAAGATTAGTCATTGTTTCCAGTGCAGGCTCTCGTACAACATCAAGCATCCTGAATAACTCATGATACGACTCCCCAGGAGCCCAGTCAAAACGTTTCTCGGACTCACAGCTCACACACACACTTGCTTCAGGAGTGGATAAATGACCACAGGAGGGGCATCTAAAGCCCATTTTAATCGATATCTCAAATGGGAGTCTGTCCGGAGTGACATAGAATGTATCATGAACACTATGCTCTTTCCCCGTAAGGTCCCTTTCTGGATCCTCTGGTCTGACGACAATGACATCAGGTCTGTCTGGAAGAGTAGGATTGTAAAGAAGACGAATCTCCTCTTTAGGCGGATTAAGTAACGAATAAGCGGCCTTTGCTAACATGGACTTTCCTATCCCAGGCACACCACAGAGTAGGACATGTCTACGTTGCTTTACTGCAGAACGTACAAGCGACACCGCATTTTCCTGTCCCACAATCATCTGGAAAGGATTCTTGGAAGTCTCCACTTGTTCAGTTGTTTCCAATCCATCCATGATTGATTTCAAGTTCGAAAACCTCATGTCTACTGCGTATGATGAATCATGGGTCCAGTGAGATAATTGTGAGTATTACTCAACCGTATTGAACCTGTAGAAAGAGAAAGAGCCTTGGTTTGATCCAAGGCTCACAATATTCTGATGCTATTGACCAAGATCGTCAAAGGTCACAATCTTCATGCTGCTTGGCTTGTTCTCAATATCTGCGACTGCAGCCCCTATCATGAGCTGCGTCTTCTTTTTTCCAGCTATGTCCACAAGACGTTGAGTGATTACACCATCGAACACGATGGTTAGTACCTCTTCTTGGTCCTCCAAGGTCTTCGCCAGTTCAGCCACGCCACACTCCACAATGACCTTCTTGTCTTCTCCAAACAAGAGTGCCTTGAATGACTCTTTGATTTCCCCAATCTTAGCTACATATACCTCGTCAACGGTGACAGGTATCCTTCTTGTCACTGGTCTACGCCGACTTGGAGCTCGACGGTCCTCCACCTTCTCTGGTTTGACAAACTCATCGACTGGTCTTGGTTCTCTTCGAGTTCGTGTGACCTTCTTTGTTGGTCGTTTCTTTTTGGCAGGAGTTGCCTTCCTCCCTTTAACCAGGGCGAGTGCTTGATCAGCTGGAATTTGAGCCTGAAGCGCCTGTGTTACCTGTTTCCGTGTGAGCTCCTCGACTTCTTTGCCTTCTGGAGCTCGAGCAATGTAGTGCACTTTTGCCACCTGCATTAACTCTCTCAGAATCAGGTCTCCGCCTCTATCTCCATCAAGGAAAGCGATTACTTTCTTCCCCCTCTTCTTTGTGAGATCAACGATGCTCTTGGGAACGTGAGTTCCCTCTACAGCAACTGTATTTGTTACTCCACATTTCATGAGATTGATGACATCTGCTCGACCTTCAACAATGATTATCTCTGAGCTTCCGTTCAGTCCTGGACCTGCAGGCAGGCTATCTGGACCAAATTTTGACACTGTGACTTTGCTACCCCTAGTGACAGCAGTCTTTATCTCATCAGTGCCTGGTGAGATATCCTCTTCCCAGCCCTTCAAGATACTGATGGCTCTGCTTACCACTTTCCGTCGCTTCGCGCCTCTGATGTCCTCTAATTTCTCAAGAATTACTTTTGCAGTACATGGACCAACCCGATCCACTGTTTCTAGTGATGCCGCAAGAATCGCTGTAGCAGTCTTGTTCAATGAAACTGGAATTACAATCTCTCCAGTACTATTTCCACCTTTTGACCTTATCACAATCTGGATTCTTCCGATACGACCAGTACGTTGAAGCTCACGTAAATCAAGATCTTCTCCGAGTAATCCTTCTGTCTGACCAAATAAGGCTCCAACAACATCAGGCTTGTCAACTACACCGTCAATCTCAATACGGGCGCGGATGACATATTTTGCCGCACTCTGGTCGAAGTCTGTTCCTATTTCTATACACGTCTCCTATATTATGCTACCACGTACCCTCGACCTCTAAACCGAGGTGATTCTGCCTGCGTCTCGTCATGGACCGGCTTATGCATCTAGACTGTGATTGGAATAAGACCTCTATGATGATACTCTAACCCATTCCTGAACATATGCGATGATAATCGTGATGATAATCCTGTGAATGATAATCGTCCTAAGACTTTGCGCAGTGCTCTCACCGACTCGTTTTTGATTCAGAGCCGGGATAGCGTGGCGCTGTGATATGATGATATGATGATTTGCAACACACAGCTGAGCGTTCGTCACCTGTGTAGTACACGGGGGCTGTTTCCCCAGTGTATTTGAAGATGTCGCTATCGCCATATAGTCTATGTCCTGATGGACCCTACAGTCAAACAAATCCGTCTGAATCGCGCCATGTGACAATCCTAATAACACAAAAAATACAGATTTTCTTGTTCAGGAGTATTAAGTCCCGTTCACGAGGGCGCACTGAGGCACAGCCAATGAGGTGTTGCGCATAGGACGGGTCACATCCTGAACCAATGCCTGCCAAACACCAATAGGACGAGCCTTAACGGACTCGCTTGATGGGGATGTTTGTCCTTTAGATGAAGAGCGGGTCACCCCGGTTTCGTACATTGGCGGGCCGGTCGATGTCATTCTACCTGACACGAGACAGCTCAGTGGAGCCAGATGCAACATCTGATGCAATGATTCTGGGAGTTAGTGTGAAGGGTTACAGGCATCGACCACCTTTTCTGACTAGATGTCTGTGGACTCCCCAGGTTTGATGATGATCACATTTGTGTCTGGACTTGTTTCCGATACGAGGTGCTTGAACTTCTCTGGATTTGCTTCTATCACTGGGAATGTGTCATAATGCATGGGAATGACGTTTCTCGGTTTGAGAAGCTTCGTCGCAAGGGCTGCTTGATGGATTGACATAACAAAATAACTTCCAATAGGTAGAAACGCTACATCTATCGGGGAATAAAGCTCAGAGAACAAGCCCATAGAAGCAAAAACACCCGTATCTCCAGCGTGGTAGAATGTACCGCTTGGAAATCTGACTATGAAACCTGTGGGTGCTCCCACACCTGATGAATGGAACGCTTGAACTAGGGTCACAACCACGCCGCCAATGTTCACACTCCCTCCAATATTGAGTGTATGTATGTTCTCAACACCTTGAGACCCCGCCTTATGGGCAAGTTCATTGATTGCAACAAAGGTGGCTCCCGTGTTCTTACAGATTCCTAGTGCTTCTGCATAACCATGGTCTCCATGATCATGAGTCACGAGCACAATGTCTGCCTTGTCAACATCATCGACTGTTATCGGTGATGTAGGACCTGTGAGCCATGGGTCCACATAGACAATCTTTCCATCTTCTTCAATCTTGAATGAAGCATGACCAAGATATGTGACTTTCATGATTTAGTTTCTCCAGACTTTCAGTCATCTTCCCTGACTTCTATGTTTTGTCATTAACAGCATTAATCCTGCTCAATCTGAAAGTTAATACATCACATCGTAGTCGGAAATACAGTGACAATTCATGGATTCAAAACCTCATCCAGACTTCATGAAGGCCGGAAAGATTGCTGCACATGCTTTGAGCTTTGTAGCTCCAATGGTACGACCAAGGGTTAAAATACTGAAGATTTGCCAAATGGCCGAGAAGAAAATCTTAGAGTCTGGTGCTACTGGGGTAGCTTTTCCCTGCAATATATCAATCAATGACGAGGCTGCACACTATACTAGTCCTCACGGTGACACCAAGACGTTTCCAGACAAAGGACTCGTTAAGATTGACCTTGGTGCCCATGTGAATGGACACATCTCTGACACAGCACTCACTGTGGATCTGGATGGTTCATTCGAGAAGTTTGTTGAGGCTGCCCGAGAAGCCTTGGAGTCCGCAATTGAGACTGTTCGACCAGATGTTTCTCTGGGTGAAGTTGGAAAGTCGATTGAGCGCACGATAAAACAACACGGTCTGAAACCTATTCATCAACTCTCTGGCCATCAATTAAAACCATGGAACCTTCACGCTGGAAAGAATGTCCCCAATGTTGGGATGAAACTGACTGGGAAGATGCGTTTTGGAGAAACCTTTGCAATAGAACCATTCGCGACAGATGGGAATGGCACGATAAAGAGTGGCCCTCGAGCCTACATTTTCTCAAATAACATGAAGGACAAGAAAAAACTTGACAAGACCACTCTGAGGGTACGAAACATAGCCCGTCAGAAGTTTGGAAGTCTACCCTGGGCTGGAAGATGGCTCCATTCCAAGAGTGGCAATATCGATGTGGCTGCTGCAATCAAGACCCTTCAGCGAGCTGGAACCATCCATGGCTATGCCGTCCTTTATGAGGGCAAGAACGGAATGGTTTCCCAGTTTGAACACAGTATCTTCGTTGGAAAGAACGGAGCCACTGTGTCCACCAGACGCAAGGACGAGCAAGTCTAGCGGTCATGGAACCGCTTAAGAGTGCATTATCATTTTCTCTCTGCAAGGTGATGATGTGACTGCTGGTCCAAACCCTTCTGCCATAAAATCAGGGAAGATTGCAGCACGTGTGCTCAGTGAGATCAGCACTGAGGTAGAGCCCAGTAAGAGAATAATCAAGATTTGCACGTTGGCTGAGAAAAAGATCAAGGAATATGGTGGGACTCCTGCTTTTCCTCTCAATGTTTCCATTAATCACATTGCAGCCCACAGCACCTCACCAAGGGGCGATAAAAGCGAAATTCCCAACTTCGGGCTTGTGAAGCTCGATGTAGGTGTGCATGTTGATGGATATATCGCTGATACAGCATGTACGATAGACATTGACGGAACCTTGGAGGGTTTTGTTGCTGCAACAGATGATGCATTGGCAGAAGCAATTGACCTCATGCAGCCAGGAGCTGAGCTGGGTGAAGTTGGACACACTATTGAGAAAGTAATCAAGGATTATGGACTCAGACCAATCAAGAACTTATCCGGTCACAATCTCAAAAAGTATCGACTCCATGCTGGGAAGATTGTACCAAATGTCAAGAAGAGAGGGATAGGAACTGTGGAGGTTGGAGAGTATTATGCAATTGAACCGTTTGCCACAACTGGAACTGGAACTGTGATTGATAGCGAGTATGCCTTCATATTCTCAAACACTCGAATCGACGAGCCATTGGAAGGCACAACTGAGAAACTCCGGTTATATCTTCGTGAAAAATACGGTCCATTACCCTTTGCCTCGCGTTGGATTGGTACATCTAGCAAAGGTGTGGATGTAATTGAAGAGATCAGGGCACTCATAAAAGCACAAGCACTTCGTAGTTACCCAATGCAGATAGAAAAGAAGGGCCGTCCAGTGAGTCAGACCGAACATACAGTCTACATCTCAGAGGATGGTCCCATAGTGCTAACCCGGTTGGACTAAATCTTGTCCTTATCGTCCGGTTCCTCTCTTACAATGTACACGCCTTCAATGGTCATGGCGCTCTGACACTTTGGACAGGTGGCCTCAACAGCCTTCAGGATATAGTCACCTTTCTGGAAGTCCCGAATCTCCTTGAAGTCACAGCTGTTACACCTAATCTCAGTTACTGTCGGTGGTGGAGGTTTCTCTTCTTTTTGCTGCCTCCCAGAGGTAAGCAGTGCAAAACCCATAGCCATGACAAACATACCTATGAACGACCATACATATGAGAACAATCCAGCCACTCCCATACCCCACCATAATATGAGGAATCCTGACGCAGCGAAAGCAAGTCCCAGAATTTTACTAACAATTCCCATCACAGACACCTCACAGTCCAATTCCTATTGTGTTACCAATCCCAGCAAGAATCACACTATCACCTGGCTTTGTCCGCTTGAGGATTGAAGTCTTTATTCGTTCAATGACATCTGGGACTGAATCTAGAATGCGTTTGTCCATGACACCAACGGCTGCAGCCTCATCTTCCTTAATGACAATGGCTTCTATCCCGATTCCACGTTCTGTTGCGGTCTGTTCCATTGCATGCTTCTCAGGTCCCAGATCTCCAATTGCTGCACCAGTTCCTTCGGAAACCCTTCCGAGCTCCTCGCCTTCTAGTTTCAATGCAGCATCTATTGTGATAATACGAGTTACTTTGTCTCCAAACTTGTCTACAAGCTTCTTCACTGCAAACCCTGGCTTACCAACTGTACCACCCGGACCAGTAGCTCTCAATGCATAGACTGTTCTCCCTTCTGCCTCGACCTTATAGTACCCAACCTCACGGGATATCTCATGCTCATAGTTCTCTGCAGTACCACCATATTCTCTAGCAAATTTGGTGATGACCAATGGTCCAATTCCATCTCCGATTGGTTTACCTTCTGCAAATGCACTAAGAGCCTCAAAGTATGCCTTAGCTATTCTGAGCAGGTCTGGCATCTGCATCTGAATCTGCATAATCATAATCTGACTACCAGTCTTCTTACCCAGGAGGTAGAAGTGCCTCACAACCCTGAAAATGAGACCAAGGACCTGAGTGACCTCTAGTGTATTCTCTAAATTCTGGACCATACTCTCTCCTGACTCAGGAGCTATCTCTGCTACAAACTCTTGGAAACGGTCTCTTCGTTCATCCAGAAGATGATCAAGTCTTTTCAAGATGCCCGCTGGGTCCAAATCGACTGGCATGATTGTGAAGTAGTCCATCCATCTATCCAAGTCCTTGGCAACCTCTTCCTCAGACTTCCCAAATTCCTTGAACGTATCGATGGCTGTCTGTCGGGATTCAATAAACATGCGTTTCAGTTCGTGTAGTCCTGTTTCAATCTGCTTTAACCACTGCCACATCTGAAACTTCGCGCCATAGAGACTGAAGATCATGATGAATGCAAAGAATGCAAGATTGATTATCCAACTAAATTCGTTTGGTTCGCCTAGCTGCATCTATATCACCTTCGACCTCGTTTGTTATTCTTTTAATCACTTCTATCTCTACATTTTTGTAATACTGATGTAGGCAGAAGAATGAGAATGTGGCAGCTTTGGGCCCTGTCACGCGCTCGCGCAGCGCACATCTGCCCAAACGTGGATCGTCTTAACTGCTGAGTTCGGCCGAGATCAGGTGAACACGACCCACTATGGCCGCCATCAAGTCGTTGTCTTCCATGTTTGGTTTTAAGCATTACTCTCTGACAGTTCCTTTCGTTTTGATCTAGCCTGAGAGAGGAATGCACTAACATCATCATCCCAAGAACCATCTCTCTTGAGAAGACGTTGATAGAGATTGTAACTATAGCTTTGATAAGATGTTGGCCGAAGACATCGAATTTGCAAATCCTGTTTATGCGCCTCATTTGGAAGTGTAGAGCTAATTTCGTATGCTGAACTTTCTGGTAATCTAGAAATTATAATACCACTCCTCCCATCGTCACCAATCATTGCTAGTGACGTAGGTGTGTTTTCTAAAAACGATTCAACCAGTGAAGCAGTCTGATTAGGTGGACCTTGAGCAATAGTGGCAATGGACAACAATCTATCATCGCGGACATCGTATTGTATACGAACCAACTCCCTCTTTACGAGATTCGTCAGAATCCGTTTCCATTTTCCAGGAAGCCGCCAGAAATCTGCATAGTTTTCATTTTCAAGATCGTCTAAAGGAATTCCAGCAGCAACTAGGTCAATTATCTTAGCTTCCTCAACAGACATTGAATGAGTGTCTGTCCCTTCAAAGGGACCATACCGTTTCATCAATCTTCTAAGGGATCCTTTCTTCTGAATAGACCTAATGATCCGATTTTCTTGTATCTGCCACTCCTTTTCTGAATCACTGAACAGGTCTAGATTGGAATGTCTAGTAGACCAAGTAACCTGAATTGCTCCAGGCAATACTCGTCGGATTCTTTCCACAACTGATAGCGGGGTTGTTAGGACCTGTAAGAATGGAACATTGTTTCTGCTTTCACCAAGACGGGTGATGAACTTCATGTGACGATGAGGCCAGCGATATGCCGAGCCTAAATAGACAATGTCTGCTAATCCAAATGCCGACTGTTTTACAAACCCAATCAATCTCAAATCATATGTGAGTGCGGCGAGTCGTTGTTTCCACTTTCGACGAGACCGTTTTGCTGCAGTCTTTGAAACAGGTAGTCCCATCACCACTTTGCCACTTTCGTTGAGTTGCTTTGCTAAACGAATAACTTCATTCAACCAACTGGGAAACACCTCAAGACATTTCTGCCAAAATAACATCCATGGTGCTTTTCTGACAGAATCACCTAAGGCGCGTTTTGGAGCCTCAAGTTGTCCTCTTGCAGCCTGAGTCATATATTTCACATATGATGGCCAACTTGCATTGTCGATCATACATCTCAGATGACCCATGAGAAGACTTCCAGTCATAGATACAGGTAAGAGTTTAACAGAATATTCCAATGGATCTTCGTCTGGTATTTTGTCATCCACCACAAAGGCAAGAAATGCCATCAATTCCTCACGAACTTGTTCTGGAAATGAATCTGGAACAAATTGGGACAATGTTTCCCTCATTGTTGCTTCAATTCTCAGATTCGGGATTGAAACATCACTAACAAGTTTTGCAAGTTTTCCCCATGACGGTGGGGGACAATCCAAGAAATGAGCGATTATACTTTGTGCGGACTCACCACCCCCGATTCTTTGATACAACTTACCATCAATATAATCGTCATCGAACATCTGGATAGCTTCGACCTCATACGGTTGTATCTTGTGTGCTTCATAAACCACATTTTGATGCGGGTCTGATACTGTAAGCCACAATCTAGAATCACCCTCAATCTCCTGAACAGTAAATATCGAAGTCTTCGTACCAAGAGTCATTCTATTGTAGAATCCTAAGGTTGATGGAGGAAAGATGTCCTCGAAAATTGGTCCTGGTTCGATTGTATAAGGTCGCTCTACTACGATTTGTGGGTTCAGATTGATTCTTACTTCCGCCTGAAGTGGAATCTTTTGGCATTGGTCAATTGATTTTGGTATTATTTCCGTATCAGCAGTATAAGCGATAGAACCATCATTCTGATCCATCACAACCTTACCAGAATCAAGCTTTGCTGATACACCCTCTTTGCTAAATTTCAGAGATCCTCGTTCACACTCAGTGCTTGTAACCCATACAACTGTTCTCAATTCAGTGGGGAAGCACATACAATAGATATCTCCAAGAAGAAACGTTAATTCTGCTTGGCATTTTAGAATTCCCCTTCTACGCGAGTGGGGCATAAAACAAGAGGGTATCGTCCAAAAGAGGACGATTTCACTGATGGTATTCAAGTGTTTCAATATTCAACAACACAAGGTGAAACTGTCACCATGGTTCTGGTCTCGAAGGTCCTTTTGGCACCATTTTTATCAAGAATTAAACATGCTAGAGCGTCGTTAACAGTGATATCGAGTTCCAGTCAACTGAGATATGGGAAATTGAAGGATTTTGGTTATTTTCACTAATCATCAATGAATAATGCAGTGCTGTTTATAACATCAGACCAAAATAAACATCAATCGACAGGAAACATCACTTTTCAGGAATTGTTGAAATCTCATCAATCTCTTGTTCTTCAGATGAAACCATAGATTCTGACTCTTCTTCAGAAATATCTTCTCCAACCGTTTCTATACCAAAACGTTTGCAGACATCTTCCAGTGTGGAAATTGCAGTCCTTGTCCATCCTGAAACATCTAGTTCTCCAGGAACTGCAATATCACGTACCATTATACTGAAGGGTTTGACGTGTTCGGCTGTTAGTATCTTAGCCACCATACAGAGGACATGTCTTCTCTCATCATTGAGAGACTGTGCATAGACAAGAATCAGCCTATCAACCGCCTCTGGAGTGGCTAATGCTACTAGTGTATTTATGCCCATTAGCCAGCCCTCATAGTCTTCTGAACCAAGTAACTTCTCACAATGATCCATGAGCAGGGAATCTTGTCTACGAGCTAACTCTACAAGAGCAGGCTTTTTGAGAATAAGATGAACAGTTTCATCCTCAACAAGATTCCACAGCCGCGCACTGTCGACATCGACATAAAGAGGGGTATGGTTTTCGATGTGGGAAGGCGTCGACAGTAAGCGCAGCCGTGGCTGGGTCATGTAGTCCGGTATCGACTGGTGCTATTAAGGTCGTACAACAGGTGGTCAATTGGATAGCTTTTTATGAGAACAATTCGGACGCACTAATAGATTCTGAACAGAGGAAAACAAAATGCCTGGTTCACACGGTTCACTCACAAAGGCTGGAAAGGTCCGCGAATCCACACCCAAAGTACATGGACGTGAGAGACACACTCCAATTCCTCGTATTCGTAATAAGAGGAACTACGTCAAAAGATTCGTAAAAGGTCAAACAATCGGAGTTCGCAAGTAACCCGATGATTCTGAGAACAGGTCTGATATGACCTTTCGTTCAGGTTCAGAACTTCTTCTTCATACCCATGGCATCACGATGGTATTTGCCGAATTCAGTTATTTTCGATAGATAGTTGCCTGAATATACAGGACCATCTACGCAGACTAGTGATCCAGTTGGATCAAGTGCACAAGTCCCGCATATCCCACAGCCACACTTCATGAACCTCTCAAGAGACGCCTGAAATTCCATTTTCCGGTCCTTGACCAACTCATAGAGACCGTACATCATTGGCTCGGGACCACAAGAATACAATGTGTCAAACTCATTGTCACTCAAGATTTCTCTCACAGCCTCAGGCGCGAGTCCCTTGAACCCCTCCGAGCCATCATCCGTTGATGTCTTCACACTCAATTTGCTATCTGATAGTTGTAAGAACTCATCAAAGAACATGAGTTCCTGCCTCGTCTTAGCTGCAATCAGGACAGTCACTTCTGTTCCTTTTTTGTGGAGGCTATATACCAACGGTCTCAGTGGTGCCATTCCAACTCCTCCACCCACGACCAAAGCCTTCTGCGACTCGAGATTGAATGACGACCCAAAAGGCCCCCTGATACCAATCCAGTCTTTTGGTTGAAGTGTGCAGAGTGATTCAGTTGCCTCACCAATAGGGAGGACTGTGATTCCTACTCTCGGTTGCTCCCAAAAGGAGATGCTCATAGGAATTTCATCGACTCCTTGAATCCATATCATTAGGAACTGACCCGGAGAAAATCTGAAACTGGTACTTTTGACATTGAAAATAATCGTGAGTGCGGTGTCTGTTTCACGAATAACTTCAGAAACCCTCACAGATACTGGATTTCCCATGAGGTCATCCATACTCATGCTTTAGACCTCCACGCCGCACCAACTATTTCAGATACGTCCGAAATTCTCATCTCTTTCAGGTATTTCTTGACGCCTTCTTTGATATTCGAGAAGATATCTAATCCTTCTATAAGTGCCGTACCAATCTGAATCGCACTTGCCCCCGCCAGATGCATCTCTATCGCATCCTCCCATGTAGAAACACCCCCAACACCGATTATTGGAATTCCCAAGGTTTGGCTTAAATCATAGACGCATCTCACTGCAACTGGGAAGATAGGGGGTCCAGACAGTCCTCCTACTTTGTGACCTAGGACTGGACGCATCTGATGGATATCGATCTTTATACCTCTAAGTGTGTTAATGGCCACAATGGCATCAGCACCGGCTTCTTCTGCAGCCCTGCCAACAGTAACGATGTCAGAGGCATTAGGTGTTAGTTTCGCAAACACTTGGCAATCAACCGCGTCTTTAACCGCTGAAACATACTTGTGAGTCAAATCTGGACTGTGTGCTATCTGGCCAATCTCTGCATGAGGACAAGAGAGGTTCAGTTCAATAGCGGCTGGTTTCAGTTGGATTGCTTTTTGTGCTACTAGAGTGATTTCTTTGACTGTGCTTCCAAAGATACTGAGTATTACTGGTTTCTTCTTACTTCTCAGAAGCTCCATCTCTTCTCCGAATGCATCAATCCCGGGATTCGTCAGCCCCACAGCATTGATGAGCCCTCCGTGAGATGTAGTTAGGACTGGTCCTGGATGACCCTTTCGAGGGGTCAGACCAATGGACTTGGTCACTACAGCATCTGCACCAGATTCTATTACCCTGACCAAAGAAGCGGCTGTGACCCCAAGAATCCCAGATGCTAGCCAATACCCCTGTATCTTCAATCCGACACCTTGTAATGGACTACCTACTTGTCTGTAATAAGCTAAATGGAGCTAGGACGACAGACTTCTGACCCATTTCTTTGTTTAATGTGGATCCGTCACAAAAACAAGAAACCTCTGTGTTCCACCCATTTCTTGCCAGTGTCACCACCTCTCGAAGGCCAAAAGACTTCAAGATTAGCAAGAGCATTGTCAATAATCATCGAGATGGGATCCCTCCTAAAGACCTGACTTCTTTCTCCTGTATTGATATCGGGTCATCACTCCCAATGACAGAGAGATTTTCCACAGTTCTTACCACGGCAGGGTCATCATCACTCCTACCAGCGCCATCACTGAAACTAGCAAGGTCCGATTGGACATAGTGAACAGCCGCGGACTCTCTGAAACTTGATAAGAGTTCTTTCTTGGAGAGTAGGAACTTCCCTCTGAAAAATCTCCATCGGGCTTTCAGTCGTGTACATCGAGTCTTATCCAAGACATCAGTCCACATACTTAGTTCCTTCATATCATTCTATATTGATACATGCATATTAGCACATACAATTCTTCCTTTGACTGAGAGAGAAGGTTGGTTTGTCAAGACTTGGTGCTTTGTCGTAAAATAAACAGACTTATCCGGAGTTCAGCAGTTTCAGCACTCAGATTTTCATAGGAAGGGTTCATGGTGCCGGTCTATATCTCACTCACAGCATTTGGGGTCTTTGTTCTCGATAAAGAAGGAAAAGTGGCAACAAAGTACTTGTCATATCCAGATGTGAATAAGGCTGCTAACAATCTGATAGCAGTCAATGAGGAAACCGTGACTGAATTCATTGAAAGCAGTCTGAAAGGATTGGAAAAAGAAGACATCATTGTAGAGGATGCTTTACTCGCACGCGCCCTTTCAAAGGTCAAAGACATCAATGTGAGAATAGAAGAAGGAACAGCTCCAAGATGGTTTAGAGATGGCCAAGATGATTACCTGATTGAGCATGGGGTTCTTGATTCAAGAGAAGATATTGCTACATTCAGGCGTGAGGTTTCCATTGTTTTAGCAAAGAGCAAGGTGAGCGCAGCCAGTGAAGAGAAGGACCTTCTCATCAAGAATGCAATTGACGCTGTTGATGAGATAGACAAATCGATTAATGTACTGGTCATGCGTCTGCGTGAGTGGTATTCACTACATCACCCATCACTGAACAGATTGGTTGAGGACCAAGAGATGTTTGCAAAGATTCTCAGTGCTTGCACTGGAAAGACAAACATCACTAATGATTGTCTAGAAAAAGCCGGGGTTCCTGATACATTGGTACAACAGATAATCAAAGCCCTAACAGGAGACATTGGCGCTGAATTACTGGACTCTGACCTTCTTGTAATCACCAGCCTTGCAAAGAGTGTGAATGGCTTGTATCAGATGAGAAACGAGCTCGAGAGTTATATCTCCTCGATGATGCAGTCTGTAGCACCAAATCTCGGAGCATTGGCAGGGCCTATGATTGGTGCCCGACTGATCAGTCTAGCTGGTTCCTTGAAGGAACTCGCCAGAAGACCATCTAGTACTATTCAGGTGTTTGGTGCTGAAAAAGCTCTGTTCAGAAGTCTGAAGACAGGAGCAGACCCACCAAAGCATGGCATCATCTATCGGGTCCCAGAGGTGAACACAGCACCGTTCTGGCAGAGAGGAAAGATAGCAAGGTCCTTGGCTGGAAAACTCTCTATTGCAGCAAGAATTGATGCTTACTCTGACAGAGATGTTGGCGATAGTTTGAGGGAGCAGTTCATCTCAAGGGTAGAAGAGATTCGAAGACAAAACCCTGAAGCACCATCTCCAAAGCCTAAACCTGAACCAAAGAAAAGACGTGAAAAGAGAGGGCGCCCAAAGAGAAGACGTGGAGGAAGGTAGAATGGCAACGGTGACAGCACATCAGTTCCCAGGGGTCTATACTATCAAGGACAAAGACCGCACATCACTCTGCACTGAGTCGTTTGCTCCCGGAATCAGTGTATACGGTGAAAAACTCATTGGTCATGAAGGTAAGGAGTATCGAATCTGGTCTGCACGGAGGTCCAAACTATCTGCCGCGATCAGAAATGGGCTCTCAGAAATGCCGATTCAACCAGGTTCTAAGATACTTTACCTTGGTGCAGCATCTGGAACAACAGTGAGTCACTGCTCCGATATTTTAGGAAGTAACGGTGTAGTATACGCAGTTGAGTTTTCGGAACGGACTGCTAGGGAATTAATCCAGCTCACATTATCTCGAAGTAACATTGTACCAATTGTCGAAGATGCAAGACATCCAACAAGATATGCCCCTATTGTGGCAGGACCGATAGAAGTTGTCTATCAGGATGTTGCTCAACCAAATCAGGCAACAATCCTCTATGAAAACCTCAAGACTTTCTGTTCCTTTGGAGCTTGGGGTATGATTGCAATCAAAGCCAGAAGCATCGATTCAGCATCAGCTCTTGATGAAATATACAGTAAGGAACTATCTACACTGGACAACCTTGGTCTGCAGATTATAGACAACATCGACCTGAGCCCCCTAGAAAAAGACCACCGGTTCATCGTCTGTCGAGTCACGGAGGACCTGACTTGAGTAAGTTCATAGACAAGATGATTGAACATGACATTGACACGCTCAATGACCATCTTCCTGAGTCAAGGATTCCCTTGAGTGATCTGATTGGAATGGACTCTCCACAGTTTAAGACCCGAGTTGGAGAGGTCTCAGTGTTCAGGGTAGAAGAGATTGAAGAACTAGCGCAAAAGGTTCCAAAGAAGTACCATAAGGAGATTGGGTTACCAATAGTTATTCTTCGAAGGCTAGACTATGGTTCTGGGATTTACACCGTTGCTGGCAATAAGGCAGAGTTATTCACAGTCCACCGCATCATAGGATATGTTGACCTAGAATGGGACGTTTTTGCCCAATGGAAACCAATTGAGAAACTGGCCAGACCTCAAGTCCAGACACTCAGACGACGACTTCCATCAACAACTACCATTGGAATTGCTATGTCAAAGGAGAAGCCTAGTCTGAACTCTGACCTCCAATGAACAAATTTTCACTATTAGATATCCTGAAAAAGGTTCGAACTAGAAAAGACACTGGTTAAGACAGTTGACTAAGGCAAGAACTCAGCTAATACAAGAGGCAATCACTCACCTAGAGGATGCTGGGTTTATGCTATCATCACAATGTGATGTGCGACCGAGCTGTTTTGATCTTGTGGCGCGTAGGGGCGAGCAACTGATTCTTGTTAAGGTGTTAGCGAACATCGATGCGCTGACTGGCGAAGATGCAATGGCCCTTCAGATGGTAGCCCACTTCTTCAACGCAACACCGCTTGTGGTTGGAAAGAAGACAAGGAGGGGTGAGCTAGACCCGGGTGTTGTGTACAAGAGATACGGCGTATCTACGATTGCACCTCCCAGTTTTCAGAGTATGATCGCAGAAGAACGACTACCCAGAGAGTTCATCCAGAGAGGCGGTCGGTTTGTTGCGATTGATGGCGCCAAACTCAGAAAAGCGAAACTCGAACAAAAGATGACAACAGAGAAACTTGCTGATTGTGTTCAGGTATCAGCGAGAGCTATCCTTGCGTATGAAAAGGATGAGATGGATGTCAGCACAGACATAGCTGAAAGGCTCGAAGAGGTGCTTGAAACAGATCTTATGATTCCCATTGACCTTTTGAGTGAGAAACCCAAAGATAAGGTTCTTCGACAGTTTGATGCTTCACAACACGACATTCCAAACCTAGAGAAACGTGTGAACGAGTTCTTCGAAAGATTGGGAATGACCGTACTCTGGACGGACAGGGCACCATTCCATGTTGCAGCAAAAGAGAAAGGCCCACCTCTAATGTCTGGAGTTGGTTCAATCACTAGCTGGACATTGAAGAAACGAATGGAGATTCTCAAGAGCGTTTCAAAGGTGACTGAATCAAATGCCGTAATCATTGTAGAAGAGGGAAAGGTTGAGGAGGGTGTATCAGACCTTCCAGTGATACGGCAACTCGAGCTTGATGGCATTGAGAAGCCTCGTGAGCTCAAGAAGATAATCGATGAGCGGTCCAGTCAGTGATTCACAACGAGTCTAGTTTGGACTGTTCTGTTGACTCGTTTTCAATGATTTTCTTCACAGAATCCCAGCTTTTTCGGACTATTGAGGGCAATTTCTGGTTGTTTCTTACTAAATCTCTCACAAAATCGACTGTTTTGGGGTCAGATGGATATCCAGAACCAAAGTCACCATATTTCTTATGATACTCTCCAATCACCAAATCCCGTTCAACCTTGGCAATGATTGATGCTGCAGAAACAATCGGGTACTTTGCATCCGCTCTATGCTCAGAAATAATCAGTGCACCTTTGGAAGCAAGTCCACTGAGATTGCCAACCTTCTCACCAAATCGATTTGCATTCACATCTGCTGCATCGAGGTAGATCTCTTGAGGTTTTAGAGCCTTTACAATAGCTACAAACTCTCTGACCTCTATTTCATTCAAGGTTGTTCTTTTTCGTAGACGGTCAATCTCTGATGCTGAAACAGACCTGATGAGGACCTTGGAAACAACTTGCTCTATCTTTTCTTTCAATTTCAGCCGTCTAGAATGTGAGAGTATCTTGGAGTCCTTTACTCCTATCTTTGCAAGCTTGTGAAGTGTTTCAGAATCAACCAATATCCCACAAATTACCATTGGTCCAACCATTGGACCACGACCCGCTTCATCAATGCCTGCGATTCCTCGAAGACTAGTCATATGTCACTGAAGGAAATGGTTGCTTTTAATAATCGTTGGTAATTGATGAAAAAAGAAGATATTTGATGAGTGTCCTCAGTGATGACCGTCGTTTATCGACTCCGTCTGTTATCAGAAATTGTATAATTTGGAAAATACATTACGTTGTAATGAATCTAAAGGGTGAATTCTGATTTCTCAAGTAGGCATATCCGCTGGTATGTGTAGAACTCAGTTTTGATTGACAGCGTTAGTTTTTCTCTCCGAATCTTTATGGGTTGTAACCGCGCAATACAGATTAATCAAGCCAATATATAGGCTGCGACTTATATATTATAGAAGATGTGGGCGGGGTGATATTTCATGAGCGTTAATAGAATTCCATTATCAACAGAATGTGCAGTCTGCATCACCAAAACACTGAGTAAGGTGGTTCCTATGCTGACAGATAAATGGGAGCGGCAAACAGAATTATTCTCAAAGGCATTTCATGCGCTTTCCGAAGGATATGCCAATGATTTGGATGTGCCATCTACACTAATACCTCTCATGATGGAGCTTTATTCTGCTGCGGGGGTTAATGATCCATTCAAAACCTTGAAACAGAAGAGTGTTGATGCTGCTTTGAGGGCTTTACCATGGATTGAGCAAGGAATCAATCGTTTTTCAGGCTTCAAGAAGCTCAGAGCATCGTTATCAGCAGCAATTGCAGGAAATATAATCGATTACGCACACGCTGGAAGTGTTCCTGACTTGGAGAGTTTAGAGTGTGTATTTGAGACGATTCAGAGAGAGGCCTTTGCCATCGACCATAGTAAAGATCTTTGGCATCGATTAAAATCATCACATGGAAAGGTTGTGATACTTGGTGATAACGCAGGTGAAACTGTTTTTGATATTCCCCTTGTTCGTATAATAAAAGAGCTAGAATGGACCGTGATCTATGTTGTCAAAGGATTACCTTCCATAAATGATGCCACTAAGAATGATGTCTTAGGTACAGGGATTGAAGATCTGGCTATGATTTCTACAACAGGAGCTCGAGCATATGGAACTCCAAAAGAATATGTGAATCAACAATTTCTTGATTTAGTGGCAGAGTGTGATTTTGTAATTTCTAAGGGACAAGGCAATCTCGAAACTTTTCCTGAGCTACAAAATGATCTCAAGAAAGTAGCATACTATGTGCTAAGAGTAAAATGCTCTCATATAGCTTCGATTCTTGGGTGTGAAAAGAACAACAATGTTGTCCTGCGACAGGACAACAAATGAAACCATTGAACAGTGATGATTCGTAGAGAGGTCATGATTTCAAAGTGAAAAATAGTGGTGGGGCAGATGGGATTCGAACCCACGATCGACGAGTGTCTTCGTTGACGACGGTCTTTGTTGACCCCGTCCATTTCAGGCGCGAATTGCACCTAGATCTGGAGCCCGTCGCCATACCGGACTAGGCCACTGCCCCGGAGTTGAGAGCCTGAATTCTGGCTCAGGTTATGAACTTTTCGTCAAGATACAGGACTCGAACTCTCAAAGTCTAAGGGCAAAGATTGATGAGGGCGCTATACTGGTTTCCAATTCACTTTGGAGGACTTTCTTTGACGAAGAGATATCGTATAGTTGCTCGTATCATAGAAACCAGAGACAAACCATCAGGTACACCCTGTGAAGTTCACAAGGTCGGTGAAGAGTTCGATCTTACAAAAGATGATGACAGGGCAAAAATCTGCAAATGGGCTCTCAATTCTCTTTTCCCATTCATAGCAGTTCTAGAGTTTGGTGGAGCCTTTCCTTGGGAACCAAATCCAAAAAAAGCCTTGGTGGCTTGTCCTGACCCCCATAATGTAGTGGTGTTTGAATTAGAACGAATGGAAGAAATAGCGAAATCGCCATCCACATGACACACCGCATTCTATTAAACTGAAAACTCGGATACTCGGACTATGGCAGCACCTGTTGACGACTATCAAATTCATAGAGAGATAGTTGAGTTGCTGCTTGGGTCCTCAGAGCCCCTCAGTAAGAAGGTGATTAACCGTATCAAGAACAAGGTCTCTGCGAAGTACAAGTTAGCAAAGACCCCGAGAAACGCTGACATACTACAATCCACAATCCCGGAGGAAGCTGAGATACTGAGACCATTTCTCCAGAAGAGGCCCGTCCGGACTGTATCTGGAGTCGCTGTGGTTGCCACCATGACTACTCCTCATGAATGTCCACATGGGAAATGCGCATACTGTCCTGGGGGTCCAGACCTTGGAGTTCCGCAGAGTTATACTGGACATGAGCCCGCCACCATGAGGGGGATTCAGAACGACTTTGATCCATTCAGACAGGTGGAGAGCAGACTCACACAGCTCTCAACAATTGGGCATAGCATAAACAAGGTCGAACTTATCGTGATGGGTGGGGACTGGTGTTCAAAGCCCCCAGAGTACCAGGAGTTCTTTGTCAAGGGTTGTCTAGATGCTATGAACAGATCGGTCAGCTCCAATATAGAACAGGCAAAGAAAGTAAACGAAACAGCAGAAGTCCGGAATGTTGGCCTTACCTTTGAAACTCGCCCTGATTGGGTCACTCGGGAGAGTATAGATACTATGCTCAATCTGGGTGCTACACGTGTAGAGATTGGTGTTCAGACTCTTTCTGATGAAACCTTGCAGAAGGTTGAGCGAGGTCATGGAGTTGCGGAAACTGTTACGGCAACGAAGATGCTCCGCGATAGTGGTCTGAAGGTATGCTACCACATCATGCCTGGTCTTCCCGGAGCGACTTTGGAGAGTGATTTAGACACCTTCAAGGAACTATTCTCAGACTCTAGGTTTCGACCTGACATGCTGAAGATTTATCCAACAATAGTAGTCAAGAACACGAAACTGTATGATTGGTGGCAATCTGGGGAATATGCTCCATATACAAATGAGCAGGTAGTTTCTGTCGTTTCAGATGCAGTCAGCACCATGCCTGAGTATGTCCGAATACAGCGGATGCAACGTGACATTCCTCTACACCAGATTGAGGCTGGACTGAACAAGGGGCATCTCAGAGAACTGGTTCATCAGAGAATGAGGGACCATGGTCAAAGGAATCCAACGATTCGATTCCGTGAGATCGGTCACTTTCAGATGCGGTCTGAAGAGGAAATCAATGCAGACAGTATAAAGCTGGTTCGTCGTGACTATGATGCATCCAATGGAACTGAGGTCTTTCTCTCCTTTGAAGATCCAAAACTGGATGTGCTCTTTGGTTTTCTCCGCCTACGAAATCCAAGCTCAGACCCACAGCGGGTGGAATTGACCGAGAAACCCTCAGTCATGATCCGGGAGCTCAGAATCTATGGCCCAGTCGTGGACATCGGGAAGAGAGACCGTGATGCTTGGCAACACTTGGGACTGGGAGAGAAGTTGATGTCAGAGGCTGAGGAGGTTGGACGAGCAGATTTTGACGCCTCACAGATCCTAGTGAACAGCGGTATTGGCGTCAAAGAATACTATCGTGCTCTCGGTTTTGTCGACAGAGGACCCTATCTTGCAAAGAGCTTACTCTAGGCTGTTGATACAACCAATCCTCTCAAGAAGTCATCCAGCTCTCGATTGAAGACTTCTGGGTTCTCAAGATTAGATGCGTGTCCTGCTCCGGGAATGATAACTTTCCGAGAGTTCTTAATCAGCTCAACCATCTTGTCGGCGTGTGGGAATACTGCTTTTCTTTCGTTCTCTCCCAGAACGACAAGTGTTGGAACTTCAATAGTTTCCAGAGGTAGTAGCTTGAATGAGTAGATGGCGTCTGTGACCTTCAGGAGTTCCTCCTTACCTAGCTTGAGCTGTTCCTGTTTGAGGTATTCTCTGATCTCATCATCCATGTCGAAGAATTTGAAGGACCAGTCTGCATATCGTTCGTCACTCATTCTTCCAATTGTCCACTTGACCATCCATTTTGGATACACTGCTTTCAGCATCTTATCAGACAGTGTGAGAGCCGATGCAACGGCGGTGTCTGCAAGCACTAATCCCTTGAGATTAGAGCTATATTTGATCGCATATTCCTGTGCAATCATACCACCCAGAGAGAGCCCAATTACAACAGGTTCCTGTATCCCCAGTCGGTCAAGTAACAAATGAAGGTCATTTGCAAATAGTTCACAGGAGTATGTATCGTCAGACCCCTCGGACTGCTGATGACCTCTGATGTCATAGGTGACTACGTTGTAGGTCTTTGAGAAGTGCTCAACCTGAGGCTTCCACATGTCGTGGGACGCCCCAGCTCCATGAATGAAAACTAATGTCGGTCCTGATTCTCCATGTTGTTCATAATATGTTTGGATGTTGCCTGTCTGAACAAATGGCATACCTTTCAGTTGTTTAGACTATGTGAAAAAAGTAACTACTTGCTACCACCTATGTAGCTGACTAATCGATTCGGAATAGTTACGGTAAAAATAAGACTAGGTTCTCTAACTGCTAGGATTGTGAACATGATGAAAGATGTTTGGTTAGTTGATTATGCGCGTACCCCCTTCTCACGATCACGACCCCAAAAACCAGAAACCGATGTGTTTGGTGAGATAAGGGGAGATGAGCTCCTAGCCCGCTTGCTCGTGAAATTTTTTGATGGGTCATTAGCGGATAGAGGAATTGAGAGAAAGGATATCGATGAGATTACAGTCGGTGTGGCTTCAGGAGTCCTTGAGAACTGGACTTATGGAGGGAAGATACCCTCATTCTTGGCAGGATTTCCATATGAAGTGCCTACTATGTTCATTGACCGCCAATGTGGATCTGCAGGCTCTGGAATGCACATTGGTATCATGGAGATTATGACAGGGTTCAGCACAACTGTTCTGTCAACAGGCTTTGAGCATATGACTCGAGTGAGAGGAACAGGTGTAGACCCTAACCTATCCTTCGGTGACAAGGCCTCTGAGTTTTTCAGACCTGGATTAGATGTTCCCACGGTACTCAACATGCTGCAGACAGCCCAGAAATTGTACGAGGAGGAGGTACCGACATTCACTAAGGAGGACATGGATAAGTTTGGTGTACGAAGTCATAACCTAACGGTCAAGAATCAGGAGAGTGGTTGGTTCAAAGGCGAGATCATACCTATTGAAGGACATACACTGGGTAATGTTGACGAACCCATGATGATTGACCGGGATATGAGTGCCCGACCTTCAAAACTGGAGAAAGTTGCTACACTGCCAAGGGTGTCCACCCCTTTCTATCTTGAGAAGAATGGCGGAAAAGAGGGCTACATAAAACGCGAGGGGACAGATGAGGGCGTAATCACTCCTGGTAATGCATCACCTCTCAACGCAGGTGCAACCGCTGCAGTTCTAATGGAGGCAAAGGAGGCTGAGAAGAGAGGCATAGAGCCTATGGCACGAATTGTTTCCATGGGATGGGCAGGAGTTGATCCCACTGTCATGGGTCGTGGACCTGTTCCAGCCACCATTAAGGCCCTCAAATATGCTGGACTGAAAGCTGAGGATATTGACTTCTGGGAGATCAATGAGGCCTTCTGTATCGTAGCACTCAACTGTATGGACAAATTGAAGGTCCCAGAGGAGAAGGTCAATGTCATGGGTGGTTCAACTGCGATTGGACATCCACTAGGTTCAACCATGATCAGGTTAACAGGAACACTGGCAAGAATCCTCAAAGACAATAAGGCAAAGTACGGAGTCGCTAATGCCTGCGTCGGTGGCGGTCAAGGAGTCGCAACCGTTATTGAGAATTTAGACGCATAGGACAATCTCTCCCGTCACAGGCAAAGGAAATCGGGTGGTATACGTGAATCTAATCCATATTCTAGCTATCTGTGGAATGCTCAGCCCTATCATCTACACACTGATGTGGATCATTGGGGGAATCCTACAACCAGAGTATAGCCATATTCGCCAAGACGTAAGTTCACTCATTGCAGTTGGTGCACCAAACAAGAAGCTGTTTGACAAGTTCATCATCTCATCTAGCACTCTACTGTTCGTTTTCTATATAGGAATGCACTGGGGAATAAACAATGGCGTAGGCTCTATCATTGGTCCTGTGTTATTTGCAATCAGTGGACTCCTAGGAGTACTCGTAGCGTTGTTCTTTCCCCTTGATCCTGGTGGAGAACTTGTTACCACACGTGGGAAACTGCATCTAATTCTCATTTCCATATCCGGATTCTTGGCTACTGCGGGGATGGTTGCATTATGGTTTCGACTTGAATCTGTGGCGGAATGGAGTACATTTGCAACGTTCTCGCTTATCACAGGAATTGTGTCACTTATTTTAGCAATAGCCACGTCTGCTGCTACAAAGACCAATTATCTCGGTCTGGTGGAGAGACTTATGGTCAGCTCATATCAAATCTATTACTTCGTTCTGGCGTTGATGATATTTTTGCTGAATTAAGAAAAAGGCACCGTGGATGAGATTCTATATCTCGCAACCTCTGGATAATCTAGAAATTCCCAACTACCCTTGGCATCAGCAATACGTGCCCCTAACTCAAGGTGTAGCATAGCAATACCACAGTCTAGCTTTCTGGAAACACCGAAGCCTTCTCTCTTGCTGTTAGCTGACACAGTAATCGAATCACTGTTAATCTGGAATCTCCAAGGTTGTCTATTTCCAGCTGATGGGGCAATCCTAGCTGCTTCTAATGCAGTCTTGGTCCAGTGGTTGTTACCCACTTCTTCACTAATAATGAGCTTGTTTAGCATCTTTCGTCGATATTTTTTGGACGAAACACCCACTCTATCAGCTTCATCCTTTGAGTATCCAATGGGTGTGATACCTAGTACTCGTTCCCCATCTTCCAGATCAATTTGTTTCAAGACAGATTCACGTCGATAGAACCCTCCGACCCAACAAGTATTCAGACCAAGAGCAGTCGCCTCTAGAATGATTCCTTCTCCAAGATATCCCATGATAGCGTGAACATTTGGTGCATTCATATCACCAATGAATGCGATATAGTATGGTGTTTCTTTTACCTTGTAGAGGAACTCGCCAACTGCACCCTTGAAAACGTCCTTTCCAGAATCTCTCACAAAGACTGCTCTAGAACCTGGAAACGGCCTGAACTCGTTGCAGACCTTCTCGATTCTTGCAGTCACCTCACCTTTTGGCACTTCACCAGAATACACTCTATGAGAGTGTCTGAGGAAAATTGCATCATACCATGAATCGATAGGAATCTCCAACAATATCCACCAACTGGTTTGATTGTTACAGTCGTAATGAGGTTAGTACCTGCTATTGCGGCAATAAGTGGCGCCGAGTATGAGATTTGAAAGAAGCTTCTGGGAATACTTAATTTCTACCAGCCTTTCATCCAAGCGACTAGAAATGACTGATGAAGAGTATCGCCGTGTAAGCATGAAAGATGTTGTCTTCAAAACAGATAGTAGCAATCCTCCGGTCCTGAAAGTTAATTCAGGAGAAACGGTGGTTTTCGAATGTAGAGACGCATTTAATCAAACAATTCAGAAACCCACGGATTTACCAGTCAACTTTGATATGGAGAGAATAAATCCTGCTACAGGTCCAGTGTTTGTTGAAGGTGCAGAGCCTGGGGACACGCTAGAAATTCACATTCTAGATATCGATGTTGCAAAACAAGGTTCTTGTTGTATTCTTCCCGGCTTTGGATATCTTGCCTTAGAATTTCCTGAACCTTGGACAAAAATCATTCCAATAGAAGATGGAATGGCCATCTTTAGTGAGAAGGTGAAGATTCCGATAGATCCTTTTCCAGGCACAATGATTGTTGCGCCTGCTGAAGGCGCCCATGGCACTCTTATTCCAAAAGAATATGGTGGTAACATGGACTCACGTGCTTGTACAGTTGGCACAACTGTATATCTCCCCGTCTTTGTTGAAGGGGCTTTATTCGGTGTTGGTGATGTACATGCAGTTCAAGGCGATGGTGAGGTCTGTGGTACGGCAGTAGAAATCGATGCAGATGTCACAATAAGACTAGTAGTCAACAAGACAAAGACAATTCAACGACCTCAATATGAAACGGAGGAATACTTCATGACTACTGCTTGGGGGGAAACAACTGATGATGCAATCAAAATCGCTCTTAGAGACATGATTGATTGGTTGGTTGATGAGAAAGGATTGAGCCGTCAAGAAGCATATGCTCTTTGTAGCTGTGCAGTTGATATGAGAATCAGTCAGCTTGTTGATATCACTCCTGGAGTTAGAGCAGTACTCCCAAAATCAATCTTTACTTGATTCATAAAAGAAAAGAATGGCGCCGAGGATGAGATTTGTTCCGGTTCACAGGTTGTGAATTCGCTTGAACTCATGCTTCCGAAGAAACTGGTTTTCAAGACCAGCGCCGTAATCCGGGCTTGGCTACCTCGGCTCAGCAAGTCACCGTTGGAAATGCCTTTTAAGCTTCTTGTCGTGGTTGGCTGAGAAGGTGAACTAAACCATTGGAACGCGGCTTCAACTTCCACGATCACACAGCAGACATCACGATAGAGTGCTGGGCTCCAGACCTGATTGATGCTTTCGAACAGGCTGCCCTTGCCACATTTGAGGTCATTCTTGATACTTCTACAGTGAAACCACAGGATACAGTTGAAATCACAGTTACAGGGACCGATCTTGAGGAGCTCCTCGTGGAATGGATTGGCGAACTAATCTCGTTGATTGACATAAATGGACAATTCTTCTCCAAGTTTCATGTGGATCATCTTGAAGCCACTTTGGATGGTTATGTGTTAGAAGGACGTGCCTTAGGTGAGCAAATTGACCATGAAAAACATGACACTAGGACCGAGGTCAAAGCCATGACATATGCAGATATGAAAATCCTTCAGGAACCCAATCGCACAACACTATGGTTTACCCTTGACCTCTAGGAGGATGTATAATTGACACTGAGAGTAGCCATCCCTGACACATCCCTAACAGATTGCTCAGATCTACGTCAAAAGACAGTAAAAGCTGGGTCGCTTGCTCGAGCACTAGCAGTCTTTCGTGTTGAGTCCGTGTACATTTTTGATACAGGATTGTTAGAACCTGGGAAAAAAAGGGATGCCGACCTCCTCAGAAGGATTCTCAGATATATGGATACACCTCAATATCTACGAAAGAGGAGTTTTCCCAAAACACAGGCTCTCAAGTTTGCAGGTCTCCTTCCCCCTCTCAGAACAAGAAGTCATCCACTAGAAATCGCCATGAGCGATCTTCAGGAAGGTGCCATAAGATGGGGTTTGCAGGTTCGTCCAGGTAAGGTTGACCTAGGACTTAGCCAGCTTGTGAATTATTCAAAAACTGTGAGTGAACGTGACCCCACTCTGTTTAGGGTGATAAAGACAAAACCACAGATTGTACTCGAAACAATAGAGCGAGAGGATGTCAGTGATTATTGGGGATTTGAAGTCGAACGAGTGACAAACCTTGCAGATTTTCTCGAAGAATCTGATGACTCAACTAGAATAGGGTTTTCGAGGAAAGCACCATCCTATCACCAACTCGAGAATGACTTGAAATCAACAATTGCAGGAACGCAATCAGTTCTAGCTGTGTTTGGTGGGCCAGGCCATGGTATTCTCGAGTTCTTTGAGAAGGAGAGGGAGAGAGTCAAATCGAACATCGATTTCTGGGTCAACACCATTCCTGATCAAGGTACTGCGACCGTTCGACTCGAAGAGGCGCTCTTTACAAGTCTTGGTTTGTTGAACTCCTCCGTGGGGGCGATGATTACTAAACCTGGTTTTCATGAATGACAAATACAGTCATGCGTGACCTTTATAGAAGAAACCTGCTAGACCAACCAATAACGAGGACTACTCCATGCAGACTGAGAGAGTGAAACGCCTTCGGAAACAGAGCGTAGGAACAAAACCCTACATCTCTACAGAGAGGGCGGAGCTTCTAACAGACTTCTATCAAAGCGGTGGTGCGGATATGATGTCCACGCCAGTCGCGCGGGCTCTAGCTTTCAAGCATATATTGGAGAACAAGACAATCTGCATCAATGATGGAGAGCTTATTGTTGGAGAGAGAGGTCCCGCTCCACAGGCTGCACCAACATACCCGGAACTCTGTTGTCACTCTCTTGAGGACCTTGAAATTGCTAATTCTCGTGAACGAACTCCATTCTTGTCAACTGAAGATGCCAGAACTACCTATCGTGATGAAATCATCCCCTTCTGGACTGGCAGAACAATGCGTGAGCGTGTATTTGCTGCTATGTCAGACGAATGGATGAAGGCATTCAATGCAGGTGTCTTCACAGAGTTCATGGAACAACGTGCTCCGGGACATGCTATACTTGACGACAAGATCTATCATAGAGGTCTCTTGGACCTTATTGATGATATTAAGAAACACTTGGCCGTACTTGATTACTTCAATGATCCAGATGCCTACAACAAGGAGCAGGAACTGAAGGCAATGGAGATTGCTGCAAATGCTGTGATTGTGTTTGCAGAAAGACACGCAGAAAAGGCACGTGAACTCGCGGAGAGCGAGTCCGGTGAAGCACGAAAAAAGGAGCTCCTGGATATTGCAGACATCTGTCAACACGTACCAGCAAACGCCCCAAGAAACTTTTGGGAAGCATTGCAATCATACTGGTTTGTGCACCTGGCTGTCATCATCGAACTAAATGTCTGGGACAGCTTCAATCCTGGCAGACTAGACTTGAATCTCTACCCATTTTATCAGAAAGAGGTGGAGGAAGGGACATTGACGAGAGATTTCGCCAAGGAACTCCTCTATTGCTTTTGGGTGAAGTTCAACAACCAACCTGCCCCACTGAAGGTGTCTATCACTGAACAGCAGAGCGGGACGTACCAGGATTTTGCGCTGATTAACACCGGTGGACTCACAGCTGAGGGTAAAGACAGTGTGAACGAGTTATCACATCTCATTCTTGAGGTCTGTGATGAGATGAGGCTCATACAACCCAGTGTCTGTATTCAACTGAGTACTGAGAACCCAGATAGTTTCCTCACGAAGGCAGTAGAAGTTGTCAAGGAGGGTTTTGGACAACCGTCTATGTTTAACACTGATGTGATAATGAAGGAGTTTCTGCATGCTGGAAAATCAATAGAGGATGCTCGAGTAGGAGGTCCCAGTGGGTGTGTGACAATCAGTGCCTTTGGAAAGGAAAGCTGCATATTGACAGGCTATTGTAACTGGCCAAAGATACTGGAAATTACCCTTCACAATGGAACAGATCCTCGAAATGGAGAAAAAGTGGGTATAGAGACCGGTGATCCGACCAAGTTCAAGTCATTTGACGAGATGTTCACTGCTTACAAGAAACAGCTCGAGTACTTCATTAACCTGAAAATCAAGGGTAACAACATTATTGAACGTCTATACGCTGAGCATATGCCTGCACCTTTCATGTCCCTGTTATTTGATGACTGCATTGCACGAGGAAAAGACTACCATGACGGTGGACCTCGCTATAACTCCACCTACATTCAGGGAGTAGGAATGGGTACGATAACAGATTCGCTCTCATCTATCAAGTTTCATGTCTTTGAGAAGAAGCAGTTCACGATGAAAGAATTGCTTGAAGGGCTTAGTACTGACTTTGAGAACAACGAAGTAATGAGAATGACACTCCTCAACAAGACACCTATGTATGGCAATGATGACGATTTTGCTGATACTTTGGCCAAAGATGTGTTCAACGTTTATTTTGACCTAATTGATGGACGTCCAAACACGAAGGGTGGTGAGTATCGCGTCAATCTCCTTCCCACCACAGTTCATGTTTATTTCGGTCAAGTGACAGGTGCCACTCCAAATGGTCGAAAAGCTGGGGCTCCACTATCTGATGGAATTTCTCCAAGTCATGGTGCTGACACAAAAGGACCTACTGCAGTCATCAAGTCTGTGGCAAAGATTGACCATTGGAAGACAGGAGGAACTCTCCTCAACCAGAAGTTCATGCCTGAGGTTCTTGCTCACTCGGAGGGTCGAAAGAAGCTTGGGGACCTTGTTCGAACCTACTTCAAAATGGGTGGACATCATATCCAGTTCAACGTAGTCCATTCTGACACACTCAAATCAGCCCAGAAGAGTCCTGAGCTCTATCAGGATCTGATTGTCAGAGTCGCAGGATATAGTGACTACTTTGTCAATATTGGTACGGACCTACAGAACGAGATTATTGCCCGAACCGAGCAGAAACTCATCTAAACTTGATTCGGTAACAACTTTTGGTCAGTGGACAAATCTTAAAAACAGAGGCTGGCTCCGCTCGCGGTGTAGTAAGAATAGCCCGAGTGATGTGACTATTCGACTTTGTGATGATTTTGATATCACTTTGGCTGCAAAACTACAGGTGAAATTTAATGGCGCATAGAAAGAAACATGCTCCTAGAAGGGGCAGTCTTGCTTATCTTCCAAGAGGAAGGGCATCGAAGTTCCTACCTAGAATAAAGAACTGGCCCTCCTTCGATGTTGATTCCGCAAAACTACTTGGTTTCGTTGGTTACAAAGCTGGTATGACACACGCGGTGATGACAATCGAGAATCCTGACAGCCCTTATCAGGGACAGGAAACCGTGATTCCAGTCACAGTTATCGATACACCACCAATCAGACCATTCTCAATCCGTGGCTATGGAGCGACACCATATGGTCGTAAACTAGTCACTGAGGTTCTCGCTGAAACACTCTCGGAGGACCTTCGGAAAGCAATGCCTTTCCCCAAAGAATACGACCAAAAAACCAAGATGAAAGAGTTCGAGGAGAAACTTGACTCACTTGTTGAGATTCGGATGCTTATCCACACTCAGCCAAGACTTGCAGGAGTACCTAAGAAGAAACCCGATATAACAGAGTACAAAGTAGGCGCTCCGAGTGTCAGAGAAGCCTTTGAGTACGCTCAGAGTATCCTTGGCACTGATGTCAGAGTCGCAGACATTCTCGATGAAGGAATTCTTGTCGATAGTATCGCTGTGACTAAGGGTCACGGATTTCAGGGTCCTGTACGCCGTTGGGGAGTACGAATTCTCCAGCACAAATCAAGAAAGACAAAACGTGGCGTGGGTTGCATTGGTCCATGGACCCCTTCCAACATCAGGTACTCAGTACCACGTCCAGGACAGACCGGATTCCATACTCGTACTAGTTTCAACAATAAGGTGTTGAAGATGGGTGAGCGTGGTGAGGAAATTACCCCCTCTGGAGGTTTTGTGAACTACGGCGTGATACGCGGCGACTACATAATGCTTCATGGATCTATCCCTGGTACAGTCAAGAGACCAGTGCGATTCAGATTCGCCATTCGTCCTAAGAAGGGACACGTGGATGCACCTACTCAGGTGAGCTACATCAGCACTGCATCGAAGCAGTAGTGGAGGTTGATGGCTATGACAAGCGTAAAGACATATAATTTGAAGGGCAAGCCAACGAAGGAATCTGTTTCACTACCCTCACAGTTTGAAACTCCCTACCGCCCAGATGTAATCAAACGAGCTGTACTCGCTGTTCAATCACGGAGATATCAACCCCATGGTGTTGATGAGCTAGCTGGAAAGCGAAACACTGCTCAGAGCTGGCAGACTGGACATGGTAAGTCAAGGGTGCCCCGAGTGAAAGGAAGTGGTACTGGAGCTGCTAACAAAGCTGCCTTTGCTCCCGGTACAGTCGGAGGTCGAGTCGCACATCCTCCTGAGGCTAGAAAAGTCATTGTTGAACGAATAAACACCAAAGAGAACCGTCTGGCCATCCGATCGGCTATTGCAGCCTCTGCAAATGCTGATTTCGTTATGGCTCGAGGACACAAGATAGACAATGTTCCTCAGATTCCTTTGGTCGTGAGTGACAAGTTGGAATCCCTTTCCACAACAAAGGAAGCTTTTGAAACGCTAATCTTTCTTGGTCTAGGTGATGACCTTGATAGGGCCAGAGATGGTCGTGGTATCAGAGCCGGTAAGGGTAAGATGCGAGGTCGTAAGATGAAGACTCCCAAGTCTCTTCTCATTGTTGTGGGCGAAGACTCTGGTATCTCAAGAGCTGTAAGAAATCTCCCTGGAGTGGACATAACAGAGGTTCAAGGGCTGAATGTAGAACTTCTTGCTCCCGGGACACATCCCGGACGCCTTGTGATCTGGACAAAGTCCGCCATTGACAGGCTTCAGAAGGAGAACCTGTTTGTTTGAGGTGAGCAAATGAAAGATCCGAATGAAATCATTATTCGCCCGGTCGTGACAGAAGCAAGCCTTGAGGCTGTGGATCAAGAGAACAAGCTCATCTTCTATGTAGCTCGAACCGCAAACAAGAACACAATCAAGTGGGCTGTTGAAAGTCTCTATGAGGTTGTGGTCGAGAAGGTCAACACCCTCATAATGCCTAACGGAAAGAAGAAGGCATTAGTGAGGTTAGCACCTGAGTATAGTGCCGCAGAGGTTGCAACCAACCTCGGGATATTCTAAGGGGGTTTGTGAATGGGTAAACGAATTCTGGTACAACGAAAAGGTCGTGGTACTACACAGTGGAGGTCTCCAAGCCACAAGAAGATAGCCCCAGCTAGACATCCCAAGTGGGCTCCAAACAAGACCTACATTGGCACTATTGTGAACCTTCACCATGAATCTGGTAGAGGTGCACCTCTAGCAGAGATTAGGTACGAAGGTGAGTCGAAGATACACTACATGGTGGCTCCCGAAGGTGCTCAGGTTGGTCAGACAATAGAATGCGGTGAAGACGCTGCGTTGGCAAACGGCAACACACTGCTGCTCGAACACATTCCCGAGGGTACTCCTGTCTATAACATAGAAGGGAGCCCTGGAGATGGTGGTAAGTACGTTAAATCATCAGGTCTTGCTGCTACAATTGTGTCAATTGACAAGACGAAGGCCATGGTACGACTCCCCAGTGGCAGACAGAAAGCATTCAGTCCTCGATGTCGCGCAACAATCGGCATCGTGGCTGGTGGTGGTCGTCCAGAGAAGCCATTCCTTAAGGCTGGAGCAGTTTGGCACCATGTTCGAGGAAAGGCGAGGAAATGGCCTGTTACCAGAGGTGCTGCAATGAATGCTGCATCACACCCACACGGGGGTGGCTCACACCAGTCACCTGGTCGACCGACCACTGTCAGCAGAAATGCACCCCCTGGTCGTAAGGTTGGAAACATCGCGGCTAGGCGGACAGGTCGAAAGAAGTAACATCAATCAAGAAGAGAGTTCGCTCTCTTCTTTTCAACTCTTTTTGAAATCTATGTGGACAATCGCTGGGTAATACATGGAGTGATATCTCTCTATGACACCAGTGCTATAGAGGACTAGACATGCGTCTCATAGCAGTGCACTTGCCAGAGAAGATTGTTGAGGACATTCAACGCTTGGTAGACAAGGGTCTCTATCCTAATAGATCAGAAGCGATTCGGAATGCCATCCGTGACCTCTTAAAGCGGGAGTTGTGGGATGGCACCATTAACACAAGTGGTAGGTTGAGCGAGGTCGTAGGATAATGAAATCACTGATAGATGCCGCACGTGAACACAGCCGTGGAGAGCGAGGCATGTCTTCAGTCCGTGATATGGGACAAGCCAGGATTGTGGTCGTTGGATGTGGTGGTGCTGGAAATAATACAGTGAAACGACTCATGACTATTGGTGTTCAGGGCGCGGAATGCGTAGCAATCAACACCGATCGTCAACATCTTGCAGTCACAACAGCACATAGGAAGCTTCTGATTGGTGAAAGAATAACCCGCGGCTTAGGAGCTGGTGGCTATCCGCATGTAGGTAGAGCCGCAGCAGAAGAGTCAACTGGCCAACTTACTGAGCTCTTACGAGATGCTGACTTAGTCTTCATTGCCGCAGGAATGGGTGGTGGTACAGGGACTGGAAGTGCTCCTGTAGTGGCTGAGATAGCCAAGAACAGTGATGCTATTGTTGTTGGTGTCATCACAATGCCATTCAATCTTGAAAGAACACGTATTGACAAGGCAAAAACGGGTCTGGCACGTTTGCAGGAAAATGTAGACACGGCCGTGGTCATTGACAATCAGAAACTGATGGAGCTAGTTCCAGACCTCCCGCTAGAGGAGGCATTTGGAGTTGCAGATGAGGTTCTAGCGAACATGGTAAAGGGAATTACTGAAACAATAACCATGCCTAGTCTGATAAACCTCGATTATGCTGATGTTCGTTCAATAATCTGTAATGGCGGGGTTGCACTTGTGGGTCTTGGAGAAGCAACCGGAGCTGATCGTGCCAACGAAGCCATAAAGAATGCTCTCAATAGCCCCCTCCTAGAGGTAGAATGGAGTGGTGCAACTGGTGCATTAATCCACATCACAGGTGGTCCTGACATGAGTCTAGCTGAGTCTAACAAGGTTGGTGAACTCGTGTCTGAAAAGATGAGTTCGGACGCTAATGTCATTTGGGGAGCTCGAGTCGATCCACGACTTAGCGGTATTCTCCGTGTTATGCTTATTCTCACCGGAGTTAAAAGTCCTCAACTCTTGGCACGGTCCAAAGAAGAGAGCAAACTCTCCTCAACAACAAAGCGTCTTGCCGAGTATGGAATAATAAGCTCCCAAATCACATCCCTAGGTTCCAGAGAAGCTAGAGAGCGAGCTTTTGGCAAAATCCCTGAATCTCAAGGAAGGTCTTGGGAAGACCGACTCAAACCCTTGGAACGAACGCTGACTCGTAAATCAGTAAAGAAAAAAGAGGCTAAAAAGAGAGAACTTGAAGAGTTAGGTCTCCGAAGGCTTCTTTGATACAAAGTAATCGACAATGACTTTGGTCGCAGCGAAATGTCTAGTCATGCCTAGTCTTGACTCAAGATTGTGTTCGAATCATATGCTCATATGGCTCATAGTAACTTCTATGCTAGACCGTGTTCTTTCAACCAGTCATCTGCAATTACTGCTACTCGTTCATATAGTGGACCACTGCCTTCTATACCATCTTTTGAAATACGAATCTTATTCATGACGAGTATTATCCCTGTATCAGGATAGAACTGCACACCACCAGGTGGGAATGTCTTCTCTAGCTCCTTTGCTAGCCCTTCAAGACTGATCTCTCTCTCTGCAACTGAGAATGAAACAATACTACTGCCATAGATGAAGATCTTTGGAATGTTTGTTTCATCATCAGCAACGACATCGGAGAGGACAATGCTCAGAGTATTCTGATCAATACCCTTCAAAGTGCCTGCATAGGACTTGCCTGTGTTGATTACTACTTCAACTGTTGCGCCAACAACTGCTGCAAGCTCGCGGTTGAAGGCTCTCATTGCTGCGACATCTGACATCTAGTTTCACCACTAAAGTGATTGAAATCAGAATGGAGGGCGCAGTCATGCCGTTTTAAAATTGATGCTAGCACGGTTTCTTCCTCATACATCTCAAGATACTATCTATCGGTGCTTAAATTGCACTAACAATCACGTCATGGCAGTTCATAACAGAGTAGAGGCCAGATAAATGGCAACAACACAGGTTCAAGAGATAATCGAATCCGAACAAGTAGAACCATCCGCGTGGTCATCACTTAGCCTCCTAATAATTGGAGGAATCATGTTAACAATTGCTGCAGCCTGGCGAGTAGTGGATCAATTTGTACTCGGTCTTGGTGATACATGGTTGAATATCATGCCGTCAAAGCTATTTCCATTCCTGATAATTTTCGGCTTTTTCTGGAGATATCGACCCAAAGAAATCGGCTCAGTTCTGGGTCTGACAAGAGAGAACTTCCAAGCCCAACTAGCTGTTGGGCTATTGATTGGTATAGCAATCTCCATTGGCATTGATTTTGGTGGGACTATTGTTTACGGTCTTTTCATTGACCCGACATATCCACTACAATTGCACATTCTAAACGTAGATTTGCTTGGATACATGCTGATCTTCTTCTTGACAAACGCGTTTCTTGAAGAAACCCTATTTCGAGGTCTTCTGATTAACGCCTTCAAGACCCGTCAGAGTTCTAACAGAGCAATCATGCTCTCCGCCATCATATTTGGCATCTGGCATGCAGGATGGCCATTGGTGAATGGAGGTGCAGATGTAATGAACCAAGTTGCCTCAATGGTCTTCTTCACGACAATTCTTGGAATCTTTCTTGGTATTTACTACGAACGATTCAATTCTAGTCGGTCGCTTGTAGGCCCAATATTCATTCACACGATGTTCAATTATTTCAGTGAATGTTTCAAGATTGGTCCTGAACCCACTATTCAGGGTCCTGATCTAATCTTCTCAAATCCTGGACTTATGGCTACTACCCTTTTGATGTTCTTCTTGATATTCGTCCCACTGGGCATTTTCCTGTGGAAGTTCAAAATCGAACAGGTTTCGGTCATGTGGCATCGATTGATTGGCAAACAAAACGACTCTGAAAATGAAATAATGACAAGTAGAAACAATAGTGAGGTTTAGAAAATGCAAATTGGTACAGACTTGGTTTTGTTATCTAGTATGGCAACTGTAGTCATAGCCCTATCTCTTAGTGGATACCTGGGCCGTAAGTGGTTTTCTCAGAAGGTCAGGCTTCTTACCGATCTTCCTCTAGTGTTTGCCATCGCGTTTGTGGGTCAGGCTTTCAATATCGCGATAGTCACATTGCAACATATTGGAATACTGCCTGCAACAACGATATTCTTCCGGATTAGGACGATAGGGATTGGCGGTTCAATCGTTCCAATATTCGGTGCTATTCTACAAATCTGGGCACCCTCTATCCAGAGATATCACAATAGGATGGTCTATCTCCTTACCATCTACTGGTTGGGTATAGACTTCGTCATGCCAACTGAAACAATAATCATGACCCTGCTGATTCCTGTCTTGGTCATCCTTGGAATTATGATGATGTTCACATTCATCATAACTTGGAGAACTGGTCGTCTGAAAGAAGTTAGAAGTGAACTCATGGTCCTATCAGTTCTATTTGGAATGTCCAGTCAGATACTTCGAGTCCCACTTCTGGCGACATCTCTGTTCTACCTTCCTGATGTATTACTAGCGATCTCAATGGTTCTAACCGCAATTGCATTCGGTAATCCCTGGTACAATAGAGAAAAGAAAGCCAAACCTGAGGAATACCCACATGTGGTAACAGTTCCTTAGATTCGCAACATAGAGAAATACAGCAGGGGGGAGCCCTTTAACCCTGCTGTACTCTTCAATATTTTACATGCCCTAGAGAATGTGTTATTAGTCTCCCATTCCGCAGCGGAAGTGGGTGTTGGTCCTATGGTCCGTCAAAAGCACTTCGCAAGACAATATCTTAGGGAGGAAGCTTTACCCTCGCCATTCTGTCCCGGCTGCGGCAGTGGAGAAGTCAGCAATGCATTTCTGAAGGCAGTCAGTGATTTTGGTCAAAAGGACCTAAGTAAGTTCGCTTTTGTTTCTGGTATTGGCTGTAGTGCATGGATTCCCTCACCACATTTCAAAGCTGATACATTACATACAACACATGGTAGAGCTATTGCCTTTGCTACCGGTCTCAAGCTGGCCCAACCCGAACTGAAAGTGGTTGTAATTAGTGGTGATGGAGATTTAGCAGCAATCGGAGGAAACCATCTCATTCATGCTGCTAGACGGAACATAGACATGACAGTAATCTGTGTTAACAACTTTATCTATGGAATGACTGGGGGGCAGGTAGGACCTACAACATTCACGGGAGACCGTACAACTACATCGCCATATGGTAACCCTGAACGACCATTTGATTTGGCGAGACTAGTTGCAGCTGCAGGTGCTAACTACGTTGCACGATGGACAACGGCTCACCCAATACAGGCTGCACGATCAATACGGACTGCACTTGAACGTGAGGGCTTCTCTTTTGTTGAGATGATCTCACAATGTCCTACTGCTTATGGCAGAAGAACACGTTCTGGTACGCCCCCAGAGATGTTGAAATGGTTCAAGAAACTTCCAGTCCGCAAGAAGGGAGACCCCCTTGACCAGAGAATTCCAACCAAGGAAGGAATGGACTTGGGAATCTTTATTGATAGGCATGAAACCCCATTTACCGAACTGCTACGGGAAACATATAGCGATATAGAGGGGTAGAAATTCATGAAGACCGAAATACGAATCGCTGGCACTGGCGGCATGGGTGTTGTCTTGGCTGGTGTGATTCTTGGACATGCAGCTGTTGTCTATGGCGGTCTCGAGGCTGTCCAGAGTCAGAGTTACGGTTCTGAGGCTAGAGGAACTGCAGCTAAGAGTGAGGTCATTGTAAGTGACAAGCCCATCAAATACCCGAAAGTCAGAGAGTCAGACTACTTCCTCGTGATGTCACAGAAGGCACTCAAGATGTATCTGCCAGGTGCCAAGAAGGGTAGTGTAATCATCGTGGACCCTGATCTTGTTGACACGAAGAAGGCTAAGGGCTACAAGATTGTCAATGTTCCAGCAATGAAGACAGCTGATAAATTGGGTCTGAGACTTGTTTCAAATATGGTCATGCTTGGAGCATTTGTGATGAAATCTGGTCTATTCCCGCTAGAAACGCTTGAGAAAGCAGTTGCTGATCTTATCAATGAAAAGGCTCTTGATTTAGACATCAAGGCAATAAGAGCTGGAGCAGAACTCGTTTAACCTCCATGAATCAGTGGTAGGACTACGATAATATCCCCCTCATTCATTCTTGTGTCAAGTCCCCCACTGAGACCAATATCTGTTCCATTACACAGAATCAAAGCATCACGGTCAATCACTTCTGGATTGGACCACACTTCTCTCATACTTTCCTCTCTTTTAATCACCGAACTCAACAAATCCGACAGACTTGCATCATTGTCCAGCTCTACTTTAATAGCCCCTTCTTTGAACTTCTTTGCCAATGGTCCTCTGAAACGAAGTGTGACTTTCATAATGCATTGCCACTCGCTCATGGTGAGTGAATGCTTGATAAAGTGAATGCTTCGTGCTCAAGTATGAATCTCTATATGGGGTGACTCTTAGTCGAGGTTATGGTTTTGGAGTGTGAGCAAGAAGAACCTGTGCCCGTTTCGAGCAGGTATGCTGGAGTCTTTGGCATTGCAGAGCCGACGGAAAAAGTGGTTCGCCTAGTCAAGATCATATCTGTACTCCTTCCAGCCTTTGCTGCAAGCTTTCAGATCAGCACTACATTCTGGATGATTTACATCGCCGAGTCTCTGGGTAACGGAGACTACTTCGCAGGACTCACACTCGTTGGCTTTTTGGTTGTCCTTCAGATGGCAATCCAGACCGCACTCGATTATCCAACCGGAGCCATCGGAGACTGGATTGGACAGCGGTATGTGATAACCTCCGCTCTTCTCTGCTACGCAGTGGCCTTTAGCCTCTCGTCACTCATTGTGAAGGACACTCCAGCGCCAATGTGGATTTATGTCACTATTTACGTGCTGTTCGGGCTTGGGTCGTCGCAGGAGAGTGGCGCCTTCAACGCCTGGTTCGACAACAACTATCGGGTTGCTATGCCACATGACAAGGATCGCAAACAATACGGTGTGTTCCAAGGGCGCCTCGGGATGGTGTGGCAGGTTTCATCGACCCTAGTCCTACTTCCTGGTTCTTGGCTAGCCTACCTATATGGTGAAACATGGGTCTTCAGTCTACAGGCAGTCTTTGCGGTGCTCCTAGCTATCGCGGTGTTCAGAATTGTCAGAGACCTCCCTGGAGTAAGAGATGAAACTGAAGCACGACCATCACTTGGTGAGTATGGGTCTCTCCTCAAGGATGGCTTCAGATTTCTTTGGTCCAGCCGATTTGTGACACTCATCATCCTAGGTGAGGTTGTGATGTGGAGTATAGGTCCAGTTTGGTGGAACCTTATTTTGTTCCCTCTATACTTCAGCTTCCTTGTAACAATGGTTGCTGTGAGTGCCTTCAGGACTCTGGTCTTTGTCCCACAGGCCATAGCAAATGAACGAAGTGGTGTACTTGCCAAGAGATTCGAACCAAAAAAATGGATTCCACGTTTCAGACTCTTGCAGTTCACAGGAGTCATCTTCTATCTTATACTTGCAGTCATAGTATACCTCTTCCCAGGGATTCCAGCTGGTATAGATCCAGAAACTATAGAATTCTACACAGTGTTAATTCCATTTACGAATCTCCCATTGATTGAGATACCTGTTCAGACAGTGATTCCAGTGATCCTCCTCTTCCTTCTCTTCATCAGTCTCAACATGTTTGGTGCCATTGCAGGCATTCTTACGCAGAGAGTGATGCTGGATGTAATTCCAAACCGAATTCGAAACTCGATGTACTCTCTTCAACCTACACTGGTCATGCTACTATCAATGCCACTGATTGCATTCTTTGGATGGTTTATCCCCTTCACAGGAGGTTTCTTACTGACATTCATCATCTGCGCTATAATCGCTCTTCTTGCAGTACTGATGATAGTGGCAGCCTTCAATAATCCTATACCAAAGGCCGACGAACTTGTTCCTGCCACTGAAAAAGAGCAGGAAGAGGTCCAAGAGATGGAAGTCACATAAGACCTCTATTTCGACTTAGTCTTCTCTATCGATTGTTTGAGAATGTCTGCATTCAGTTCACCAGCATGGAATACCTTGCCACTCTCAATATGGTTGAATGTAATCTCTGCTGGACTGAATAGAAGAGGGTCTACCTTGTAGAAGTCGTTTCCTACACTTTTGAACAGGTCGTAGAATGGCTGACCATATTGTCCAGATGAAGACGATGGAACCTTCTCAATGACCTCGTTCAAGTCCTTGTCATCATCACGGACAAAGTAGAAGGTCCTGCCTCCGTACAGGATACAGTCGTTTGTAACACCCATTGCTCTAGCATCTTTCTTTGCCACTGGAGCAACAGGAGCAACACCATACCCAGACCTTACTCTATCAAGGTCAAATCCAATCTCATGCAACTTGTGCATACCCACTTCGACAACTCTAGCTGAAACCTGTATTGAACCTACGAGACATGCTGTAGGAGCCAAAAGACAGTATAGATCAGAGGTTGCTATACCACACTTGTCTGCTATATACTGAGCGACATTGTCCGGTGGTGTTTCTCGAGTTTCAAGCAGAATCACTCCTACTTTGGCATCATCTGCATAGTCAAGATGTTTGTAGAGTTTTTTCTCAACGCGAGAAAGTGCCCGTGCTGGACCTGAACCCATGGCAAAGTAACCCTCTTCGTTGATGACCCAACCTGCATACTGTGATCCCATACACGCAATCTTTGGATGGTCAGAACTCACAACGACTGCTGGTAGATCCATGTCCCCAATGTGCATCTTGGTATGCCTGACGACACCATGACCTCCAAGACATATCTCACTCACTAGCCTTCCCAGTTCGTCGGTTCCTGTGACCTCGATACCGGTGTCGATGACTGTTGTACCATTCTTCAGTTCACTGACAGTACAATCCAATTCCTCTTTGTTGTCCATAATCTCCTTTGTAATCTCGAATGCTCCTTCATTAACACTAATTTTCATGTCCTCTCTCTCCTCATATCAAGTGCTGGTTCTTCGAAGCTCGAATAAATATCTCCTCCCCAGGACTAGCCTCAGCGAAGTCTCCCATGTACTTGACCCATTTCTCTGAGGCATCAACATCCTCAGACAAGAAATCGGGTCTTCGGTCTTTCAAGTATCGAAGATAGTAGTTGATGAACTCTCTCTCAGAACTTCCACTGAACTTGTAAGTTGGAAACAGGGAATCTAACTTTCCAAGACAAAAGATCATCCCTTTTGTTGCCTGTACACCGACACGTTCGGCCATGTCGCCAACAACGATTATAGTACCACCCATCATGCGAATCGCTGATTGGGGTCCTACATTGCCTTTCACAGCAATGAAACCTTTCCGCATATGTGCTGCCATCTCACGTCCCACATCACCTGCTACGTAGACGCGTCCTCCCTTCATACCATCGGTAGATCCACGATATCCAGCACACAGATAGTCTGCAGCATCTCCTTCAATCTGGATATTGCCACCCTCCATCTCTGCAGCAGCCCAAGGTCCAACTGATCCTTTGACATGGATACGGCCGGCTATCATCTCCGCTCCGAGATACATTCCAGTATCTCCCTCAACGGTAATTCTGCCTCCGTTCATCCCCTTTCCAATCATCTTCACTTTCTTGAGGTCACCCTTGACCAGAATCTCGGTTTCATCTGGAGTCGGACCACTCTCACCACTGATGTCAAAGAAGTCCTTGAGTTTGAGAGTCTCGTTGCCTTTTTGAACGAGTATCTCTCCAATCTCCTTCGCACTCTTTCCAGCAAAATGAGTGGGTGTTATCGTATCCGCCTCTAGAGGAATATCGGGAGCCTCTCTTAGTGACAAAATCACTGTCATGTGCCCAACCACCTTTGGTTTTTCGTGAGGATTATCCCCCTAATAACACCTTTTGCAGTTCTCATGGAAGACGGAAAAAAGAAAAGGTGCCCTTGTTCTGGTTTTTTTACTCAGCTGGTGGAGTGAAATGGAGATAAACGGAGTTCCAATCGAAGACACATTCGCTGAAGCATTTGGCATGCATATGAATCGTACAATAATCACAGCATACTCCGAGGAATGGGCTCGGATAACAGCTACAGAAACAACAGGTTTCGGGACCTCAGTGATTATGGCCCCGGCGGAAGCCGGAATTGAATACATATTGTCGCCTGATGAAACCCCTGACGGGCGTCCAGGTGTGCGTGTAATCTTTGCTGTGGGATCAAAGAAGAAACTAGAACCCCAGCTCCTTGCAAGACTTGGACAGTGTGTATTGACAAGTCCAACAGCTTCCGCGTTTGATGATACTCCAAAGCCGAAAGACCTGTACGAGATTGGCAAAAAAGTTGCCATGTTTGGTGATGGATTTCAAACGAAGAAAGGACCAATTGATGGGAGAGTTCTTTGGCTCATACCACGAATGAGTGGTACATGTGTAATGCAAAACATGTTTGGACGTGTGAAGGGAGTCGCTGGTGGTAACATCATCTATTGTTGTGAGGATGTTGAGAGTGGAATGAACAGTGGAATGGCTGCTGTGAAGGCAATCGAAAGTGTAGAGGGCGCATATACACCATTCCCTGGAGGTCTCGTTGGATCTGGCTCTAAACCCTCATCAAAGTACAAGGTCTTGTTTGCATCTACAAACGAGAAGTTTTGTCCATCTTTGCGTGCTTTGGTCCCCAATACGTTCGTTCCAAAGAGTAGTGAGTTCGTTCAGGAGATTGTCATCAATGGACTAACCGAGGCTGCAGTTGCAGAAGCCACGAAGGTAGCAATAGAAGAGGTCTGCAAGCATCCTGGAATCACCAAGATGACTGCTGGGAACTACGGAGGAAAACTTGGAGAATACCAGATTAAACTCCATGACCTATTCAAGTAGTCAGTCTTTCTTCGCACCGCTTGCTGAAATCTTTCCGACTTCAATTGGTGTTTCAGAGAACATCATAGGTTGATTTGGAGAGTATGAAGGCTCATGATTGGTCAGCCTCATGACCATCTCATCTCCAGTATGAAAGATATTCCTGAATTGAATCTCCAATATTGGACTATAGAGTAGTAGGGGAAGAAAGATTGCAATCATCACGTAACGAAGTGGCCATAGATTGTAGTCGGCCGGATTCAGAAATATCTGATTGAGCTTGAACGCGACTTCAATGAATCCCCACCAGAAACCAAAGAAGAGACTGGCCTGTCTGATATGCTTCAACCTGTTAAACATCCCAAATGCTCGAGTCATCCAATCATCGTACTCTAGTTGTTCAAAGGGATACTCTAGAACTCCTCGTTTCTGTACTGTCAGCACTGCGAGTTTTCCGATGAATTCCCTGTTCTCATTTTCAATGATGACAAGCGTCCGAAACCGTTTCCTGAAGAAGCCGCCAATTGTCATGATTGAGAAAGCAAACATCACGATTACCCACACAATGGTGAGGGCCATCATAACTGCTAGAATGATTATGAGGCAGATAATTACACCTTCCTCTCCGCCGCCGCCACCACCATTGCAATAACAATCACCACCACCGCAACCTCCGTCGCCAAACACCTCGGACGTCACTGAAATGCGACCAGTTTCTCTGGAATAAACAGCATTACCACCTGGATTAACACCAGTTATACTCTCAATCTCCTTCTTTAGAGTTGAACCAGATATTCCATATGCTCGTATTGCGAGGGGTTTCTTAGGCTCAGATACCTCCGAATAGTAATCCACTTACTCCAATCTCCACAATTCTTAGAGACCCTTTGTGATTATCACTTCTTCGATTTCAAAAACCAATGTCCCCTGTAGAAATCTTTATCACAGATTTTCATGCGGAATGCGAAGTGACAGCCTTTGGTTGTCATATGGAAGCCTCAGTAGCTCAGACTGGTTAGATCGCGTCCTTGGTAAGGACGAGGCCGCGGGTTCGAAAAAACTGATGATTAGCATCGTTCCGAAAATCCCGCCTGGGGCTCCACTTTCTCTCTATTATTCACTCATCTTTTCTATCTTGAAGATGACAGGTCTTATCCCATCTCCACAAGGTTGGTATGTTATACCTGGTTCAGGGTAGTTGTAATCTCCCCCACAGTAGTAAACCATTAGAGTAGTATAGAGGTCTTGCCAAGCTTGCCCACAGAAGTCCTTAGGTCGGTTGAGATGATTATCCATGATGAATTCTTTGCCCACCTCATAACTACATTCTTGTATCGGCTCGCCATCTCTTAGAATCTCGTGGCCAAATATCTCCTCTGGGCTAAACTTCTTCATGACAGTAATCCTTAGTTTCATCTTCATATCTGGTCCCTCAATTATCTTGAGTCAACAGATACTTGGAGTGCTAAACTATATGACTTGCTTACGGCGCAAATCCCGCCTGGGGCTCCACTTCTTCTAATGGTCATTATTGAACTCTGACACCAGACAGGAGAGATCATCACACTTACTTCGGAGAACAGCATCTCCACGTAATCTTTTGAGGGATGAAAACACAAAATGACTACCAATTAAGAGAAGGAACACTATACCTACACCCAAAGCTACTATGTACCCCAGAACTTGGCTGACCGTGTAGCTGTTCGACGTAGCAATCAGGATTGTCATCAGAGACAATGCTATTGTCAGTATACCTATTCCAGTACGAAGTTCAGCAAGATGAGTCCTCTTTTCAGCATCAATTGTGCGGATGAATGCCAGCGAAGTTCTAATGTTGCTCTGTTCCATTCTATCATCAAACTCTTGTGATTCTGTTGTCAATGTGGTCCCCTCATCAATCTTCGAGTAGAGGGTCTCCAAGTTTCAGTTTTCTGCCATGTCTACGACGTCTAGCAAACAAGCGAGCTGCTTCTTCGGGACCTACCAATTCTGATACTCTCTTGAAGGCTTCAGGATCATCTTCCCTATCCAGCCATTTCTCAATCTCCCTCGCCACTGAAGGAGAGAGGTCCTTTGCCAGCTTCTTCTTTCGACCTTTACTATCCAAGTCGAAATCATCTGGACCAAGTAGACTCATCGTACTCACAATCGATTGTGAGAAGTCGGTTTAAGATGTTTGTCGTATAGGTCAAAGTCATCTGGGTCAAGTAGACTCATTTCACTTACTCACTAATGATTGCCGACCAATAGTTAAGACCTTCTGACCAATTTCATGTGGTTGAATGAGCATCAACTGCTAGAAATTTCTGTGTTCCACCCTTTTCCTGTCCAGTTTCGCCACTTTCTAAACTCAATATGAAATTAGAATTAACAGAAACTTTGTCCATTATCATCAGAATAGAATTCCTCCTATAGACCTGGTTTCCTTCTCCTGCATTGATGCTGGAACATCACGTCCAGCCACAGAGAGCGTTCCCACAGTTCTTACCACGGCGGGGTCATCATCACTCATCTTGGAGTCGTCACCGAAACCAATAAGGCCCGTTTGGACAAAGTGAACAGCCGCGGACTCTCCCGGACCTGATGTCTGATCCTTCCTGGAGAGTAAGGACTTCCCTTGAGAAGATTTCTTTCGGATTTTCAGTCGTGCACGTCGGACTTTGTCCAAGGTCCTAGTCCACATACCTAGTCCTGTCATACAATTATTTGTTCTTGGAATCTTTTGAACTCGTACTTTAGTAGGAGAAATAAGGGCGGTCTTGGATTTATCAAGTGATTACAGCTTTATTCATGATGACATTGAGTGATACTCCGTTATTCTTATAACCAAAACCCGAGGACTGCCCGTCTAGCATGGGTCGGTGGTCTAGCTTGGCTATGATTCCTGGTTTGGGTCTTGCGAACTCTTGTTCGCTAGCAAGACTCCAGGGGATCCCCGGTTCAAATCCGGGCCGGCCCACCACTTGTTCTTCAAACCTATCTGCTACTTCGTCAATAGTCGAAATCCTTATGTTCAAAACGCCTCGAAATTCGTTCAATGTCGTATCAATCATCTGTCCGTGAGCGTCTTGCTCGTCGTATTGCTGGGGAAATTGCGTTGTCAGAACACCCAGGACAGACCATGAAGATTTGGAGAGAACGCTTCAGACTACCACAGATTGTTCTTGCTGACCATCTGGGTATCAGTCCTAGTGTGATTAGCGATTATGAGTCAGGACGAAGAAAGTCTCCAGGTACTTCGACTATACGCCGTTTTGTCATGGCACTCTTGACTTTGGATGAACGAAACGGTGGCCAAGTTGTAGCTGCGTTTGTCCGTCTTATGGACGTCAGCCTTGTTGATCTCAACATCGTTCTTGCAATGAGTGATTTCTCCTCTCCAATGACTGCGAAAGAGTTCTGTAAACGTCTAAAGTGTACTACTAAAACTGGCGAGAAGCTCATGGACAGAGAAATCTTTGGTTACACTCTGGTTGATGTGGAGCGAGCGGTGAAGGAGCTGAGTAGTGATGCTTTCTTGAAGCTCTTCGGTGCAACCACCGAGAGGTGCCTGATATTCACCAACGTCAACACAGGTAGAGCTCCAATGATTGCAATCAAATCCCAAGAGTTCAAACCATCACTTGTGGTCCTTCATGGTGTCACAGAAGTGGATAGACTTGCTCTTGAGCTGTCAGAGCAGATGAGAATTCCTCTTGCTGTAAACAAGGCGAGTTCTATTGAAACTCTGACACGTGAGCTGAGAGGGATAGAACCAGTCTAACCAAGAATCAGTTTCAACACAGCCATACGAAGGATTACTCCGTTGTAGACCTGGTCGAAGTATTTAGCGTGTGGCGTTTCATCGATGTCAGAGTCAAGTTCATCAACTCTGGGAAGTGGATGTAGAATGATTGCATCTTCCTTCATCATACTCAAATCATCAGCACTGATTCGGAATCTGTCTTTCACCTTATCGTACTCCCGAACATCAGGAAACCGCTCCTTCTGGATGCGTGTAGAGTATATCACATCCACATCCTTCACAGCCTCTTCCACACTCTCAACCTCTATAACATCCGCTCCAGACTTCTTCATCTGTTCTATTATTGCTGGCTTCATTCTGAGTGCCTGAGGCGCTGCAAGCTTAATCTTGACATCATAATGGCTTAGTCCCATACCCAAAGAGTGGACTGTACGTCCATACTTTAGATCCCCACACAGTGAGATTGAGAGACCATCTATCTTCCCCTTTATCTTTTGGATAGAATAGAGATCAAGCAACGCCTGAGTCGGATGTTCCTCTGACCCACTTCCAGCATTGACTACAGGGATACTGGAGAATTCTGCAGCCACCCGTGCAGAACCGTCTAATGGATGACGCATGACAATGATGTCTGCATATCTCTCCACAGTTCTAATTGTGTCTGCAAGAGTCTCACCCTTTCCTCCAGCACTTGAAACTCCTGCCTCTGCGAAACCAAGGACACTTCCGCCTAACCTGAGCATTGCACTCTCAAAAGACAACCGTGTTCGAGTAGATGGTTCAAAGAACAGGACAGCCATGATTTTGGAATCTAAAGCCTTACTCCTCTTCATAGCAACAGACTCCATTTTTGCTGCGGTTTCAAGGATATGGTCAATCATCTTCCGGTCTAAATCATGAATACTAATTAGATTCTGAAGTTCACCCATTAGAGGACACACACTCAGGCTGGAACGAAGCAATGATGTTCTTTAACCTTTCCAGACGGATGTTCATTCATCTGAGTTAATTCGAGTTTCTACCATACTTCCTGGGTATCTGAACACGACGAAGATTGAGATTTGCCTCTTTGACCAGCTGCGCAGCTAATTCGTCCTCATACTCCTCGATATAGATGATCTCATGGATTCCTGCGTTGATGAGCATCTTGGTACAGATGCTGCAGGGTCGGGTTGTGCAGAAGATTTTGGCGCCATTTACGCTAACTCCGTGGAATGCTGCTTGGATAATTGCGTTCTGTTCAGCATGTAAACCTCTACACAATTCATGTCGTTCTCCAGGCCTTACTCCAAGTTCTTCTCTGATGCATCCTACATCTTCACAGTGTGGTAACTTCTTAGGCGCACCATTGTATCCCGTGCTTAAAATCTGCGAGTCCTTTACAATCACAGCACCTACTTGATTTCTCAAGCAGGTACTTCGTGAAGAAACTAAGTCTGCAATCTCTGCAAAATAGACATCCTTGCTTTTTCTGGTCAAGTTACTTTTCATCCTCTTGTTTCGCTATCAGGTGGCTAGCTCTCTCACTTATCAAGTTCATCCTTCTGTGTCATAGTCACAAGCATATAACCTCAGATGCGAAAGGTAAAAAGAACATCAAAACTGGAATGAATGTACAGAACCCGGAAGAAATGAAAAATGAGAAAACGTGATGGAATGCTTGTTGTCTGGCCTGCATACTTCGAAAAAGACCTCTCAAGAGCACAGGGTCGCAGAATACCCAGCAACTTGGCTGCAACAAATGTGACTCTGAAGATTCTACAAATGGCAGCTGAATCATCAGGATTTGAGTTTGAGAGTGAACCAGACAAACAGTATCCTCGAGGCTTTTCTAATAAGAATGGCTACTTAGTCATAGCAAACCCTGAGAATCATAAGAAAAAGAGAGTGTTGCTCATGCTTGCCAAGGGTGTCCGAAGAGCAGTAGCTCAACGAGAGTCAGCACGGTTAGCCGCTGAGAAGAAGAAAGGCAAGAAAAAGAAACGTCGAAAGTAACTGTCTACAAGAGTGTGGTAAATTGAGACGGTTAGGTAAGGTTCTGCATATCTCCAAACGTGGGTCGATTATCCTGCGTACTGATAAAACTCCTCCAGTTGGATCTCGGTCTATTGTCTTAGATAAGAAGGCACAAGAAGTAGGCAAAATCATAGATGTCTTTGGACCAGTGAAGGAACCATATGTCGCGATACGACCAAAACGTGACTTCGACCCATCAAAACTTGTTGGACAGATGCTCTATCTTAAGAAAAAGTGATGTACACTATTGTACATCATTGTCAGAAACAATACGACGTCTGCCGATAATGTCTAGCCCCTTCCGATAGTTAAATATCATTCCGCGTAAGATGTTTGACGTTGCCACGTGTCTATCAAGGTCATTTCAATGAACGATGAAGCCGACCAGATCCTGAAGACTCTGCGTGACGCAGGCGAGAATGGTCTTCTCATCGGGGAACTTGCAGATAGGCTGGGTATCGACTCTCAAGAGATAACAAAAACAATCACCACATTGATGTCTGAGGGACGTATAATGCAGAAACAAGAACTTGAAAATGAAAGATACATGATCAAAACTCCAGTCGTTGACGATACTGAGCCCGGTGGTCTATCCGATATGAACGGTTGCCCGTGTTTCCATTGCTTGAAGATCGGCAGATGCGGAATCAGACAGCCCGACTCTCCAGTCACATGTAGAGAGCTTGAGGAATGGTTAGGCGCAGATTTAGGCAAAGCTACTAGCTAAGAGTCATCGTTTGGGCGTCTTCCACGAGGCCCTATAGCAAGAAGATACATTTCAGCGCTGGTTTTTCGCGACGCATCAGGTTTGATTAGTTTCACTGAGTTGAATCTCTTCCTAACAGATTGCAGGAACTCCTCAAATCCTGGACCTTGGAAGACTTTGGCCAGGACCTTTCCTCTATTCCCAAGCAACCTGTGTCCAATATTGATTGTCCCCTCAACGAGGGACAATTGCCTTACTACATCCAAGTCCCACTGTCCAGTGACCTTGGGGGAACAGTCCGAAAGAACCAAGTCTACAGTGCCTCCTGTGAGAGCCTCGATTCTCTCTATGATCTTCTCATCAAGGATATCCCCTTGGATGAACTTGACTCCTTCAAGTGGAGGCATGGGGTTCAGGTCGACTGCAACAATCTGAAGACTGCTATCAAGCTCTTTTAGGACTTGAGTCCATCCACCGGGACTGCAACACAGCTCAACAACACGATCGACTCCAAGAAGGAGCTTCTGATTCTTTGCGATTTGCCTCAGTTTGTATGCAGACCTACTTCGGTACCCATGTTTCTTAGCTGCTTGGTAATAGTGCTCCTTCTTGCGTTGTTTCTCTCCTCCTCTTGGTCTTCCCATTGCACTATCACCTCATATCGAAACCAGACAATATCCGGGTCACTTCTTCGACTGTTGCATTTGTTCTTATAGCAGTGGGTCTGAAATGAGTTCTCGAGGCCTCAAATCCCTGTTCTCTCAGTCTTCCAATAATGATTTTGTTTTTGGTTGGTGCCAGATTGTGGAGGTCGAACAGAGCATGTAGGTCGATGTAGGGGGTACTGGTTAAACTGGACTCTTCAGCCATCTTCTCAAGCATCTCCGGTGCCTTGCGATGGTAATTTTTGTGCCCCTCATTTTCTAATGTCTTGATAGCATCTTTGAGAAACTTGTCCTTATACAACTCCCCGATCCATAGTGGTCCAGCTATGCGTATAGGTCCAGCACATCCTTCCATTTTATGGTCGAACTTCGTATCTTTGCCCTTGGGTGAGAGTGGCATAATCTCTGAATGCATACAACCCTCACAATATCGGATGACACCTAAGTCGTCCGCCTGACGGTTTGACTCTGTTCGATTAGTTTCAATTCGGACCCAGGTCCTGATGTAGTGGTCTGTACTCAGGACTGCGAGAGGTTCCATCGAACAGTCATTTGAACCAGCAATACTGTAGATGAAGCCGTTGAGGAGACGAACTGCAATCTCATGTGTGAACGGAGCTCTAGCTGAGAAACCTCCATATCTGCGCAAGGACACTTTCGGGTAGACTCCGCAGAGAACAGGCATGTCTGTTGCAGTCACAGCTAAGAAACCTCCTTTCGGACTGATTGACTGTATTGCTGCAGACAAATATGGGGCTGGAGTTCCGAATGGATCAATATCTACGAAATCAAACCTTCTCTCTCTGGACTCTGTCATTAGTAATACTTTGGCATCGCCATGGATAACTTCTGCTCGGTCATCAAATCCAAGGTTCCTGACATTCCGTTTCGCGGTTTCCACGGCCAGGGGATTAGCGTCGCACATCTTTGCGTGGAAGTCGCCTTGACATTCATTGAGATATCTCAGGGTTCTCACACCTGATCCTGTCAAGGGCTCACACATCATCTCTACTGAGTCATTCTTCATGTAAGCCTTCAGAAAGAGGACAGAGAGGTCTCTGTTTAATTGCATCCTCGGGTTATAGAACACAGGCAGACTGGTGGTCGGCTGCTTCTTATCCTCACTATAATGGTCCACGTCTGCACTCAGGAAAGTTGTCCTGCCTTCGGTATACTCCTTCTCGACAGTCATTGACTCATGCAAAAAACCTCGGAATCGCTAATAAGCAGATAGGCACCGACAGAATAAATATCGTACATTCCGGAACTGCTAAGAAGGACCGGAGAATAGAAGAACAGAGGCGATTGAATTTTGCCAACAAGAATCAAGATACAGACAAACAAGGGCGACATCGTTGGAGAGTTCTGGAACGATGAAGCAATCAACACTGTCAAGAATTTTGTCACACTCGCACAGAGTGGCTACTACGATGGTCTGACTTTTCACAGAGTTCTACCTGAGTTTGTCATTCAAGGAGGCTGCCCTCACGGGACAGGTATGGGTGGTCCAGGATATAGAATTCCTTGTGAAACAAATGGTCCAAAACAGGTTCACGAACCTGGCTCTTTTTCAATGGCGCACGCAGGAAAAGATACCGGCGGCTCTCAGTTTTTCATAGTATTGACCAGAGAAAAGACCAAGCATCTAGATGGTGGACATACTGTCTTTGGTAAGACTGTTGAAGGAATGGATGTCGTGCAGAGCATTCGTCAGGGTGACAAGATGATCAAGGTTGAAGTCCTTGAGGTAGACCCTGTCATAGAAGCTCATACACTTCAGAAGATGTAGAAAACAGGACACAAGTAGAATGAACAGGCAGCTCAGCTACCTGTTCTTCTAACTATCTTTATTCTAGAGTATACTCTTCTCCCTCACCAAGGATTACAACTTTGATGTCTGATTGAGACTCTACTTTTTCTTTGAATATCGCTGGATCTGCTCCTTTCAGGTGCATTGGGATGGCAATCTTGGGTTTGATGATCAATGCTGCCTCTGCAGCCTCCTCAAGGTCCATTGTGTAGGTGTCACCACTCGGAAGTAGAGCTACATCGACATCCGCATCAGCAATGCCTTCCATTTCAGGAATTAGGTCTGTGTCTCCTGCGTGGTAGATCTTCTTACCCTCTACCTTCAAAATGAATCCCACACCGAATCCCTTTGGATGAAATGGATCGCCGTTAGGTCGAAATCGTTTCACATTGTACGCCTCTGTTGCCCAGATTGTTCCGTCACTCGTCGCCATTTTCATGAACTGTCCTGGACTCAAATCCCATACGACTCCACCCTTCACCTCTTTCTTCAGATTCGGAGGAGCGATTATTGGACTTCCCAATTTACGGATGTCCTTGAGCAATTTCTTGTCAAAATGGTCCTCGTGACCGTGAGTCACAAGAATCATGTCTGCAGGTTCAAAATCATTCTTCTTCAGCCCTGTGTACTTTGTAGACGGGTCAATGTAGATGTTCTGATTTGCAGTCCTGATTTGGAAACTTGCATGTGCTAAACATCGAATTGTTATTCCCATATCTTCACCAAAACTCAGAACACTCCCCCTCGTATATGTGTTTCATATGATGGCACAGTTTATCGGGAGGACGTGTACCAGTACAGACTGGGGATTTCCTGATTATGTCTCTGAGATTTGGAATCACAGCTCTGGAATTCCGAGACGTTGCTGGAAGAGTAATTGTCGATGGCGTTCCAGACTTCACACGTCTTGATGTAGCAGATGTTGTGCGAGATGCCATGTCAGACAAGTACTCGGTCATAGAGATTACGATGGATACAAAACACATAGTCCCAGGTTCAATCAAACCAGAATCAATCGACAAACTGGTGAAGATCAAGGAAGAGTTAGGTCACTCATACACCGCACATCTCCCATTCTGGTCAATCGAACTGGCCACCTTCAACGAGCAAGTTAGAATGGGTAGTGTTGACAGCATCATTGAGGCAATCGAACTTGCCAAACCTCTCGAGCCAGAGGCATATGTTTTACACGCCTCGGGTGATCTTGCAGCTGGATTTTCGAGAATGAAGTATAATCCCCGTCTAATGCAACTGGTTTGTACATTTCTAGCTGGATTTACAGCGGCAAGTGTTGAAGACATTGTTAGTAGAACGGAGATTAACCCGCGTGAACTTGCCATCGAGAATGTGGACTTCCCCTTCACCATCCTGCGAGAAGTAGTGGATGATTTAGACGCCGGTATTTGTTTTGATACTGCACACCTATTGGCTGAGATGTCAGGTACAGAATCAGTTATGGAGTTCTATGAAACACACAAGGATAGAATCATTGAGATTCATCTGCAAGATGCTGCTAAGGATGATGACGAAACAGCTGTTCAAGAGGATCATGTCGCCCTTGGTCGAGGAAAAATGGGTGATGAAGTGCTACGTGACTTCTTCCTGGAACTAATCAAGGACAAGTTTGATGGTCCAATTATCTTTGAGCTGACCATGGATGAGGCGAGGGAGTCACTAGGTCATATCAAGAAGGTTGTACCTGAGGCTCTAGACTAGTCAGTTTTGAGTAGGCATAATTCCTGAATAAATCCCCAGTACCCAAAGGCAATCAGTGCTCAGAGCTCAAGGATGAACCGACTCTTAAGATAATCCAGCACTCCGCAGTCATAACGTTTTTATCCAGACCGCGAGTGCAAACTAAAGCGCAGGGCCCGTGGCATAGCCTGGTTATTGCGCCGCTCTGATAAGGCGGATGTCGCGAGTTCAAAAGTCTTGGTGACTTCACCTTGGCTGAAAGTCTCGCCGGGCCCACCATTGCTTTTCGAACTTTACGCTTTCCAAAAAACCAAAAAAAAAAATGGTGCTCCGATTCATTTACATCAGGGAACAGGTGGTTGAGGGATATCTCTGAAACGAAACTTTGGACTCATAGAACAAGACCAGATAGAGTTGTACTGGCCACATTACTTCAAGGGACCAGAGGGTTTCTTCTCATCGTTTTCAACATGATGCTCTTTATCCAATTTGATAGAATGAGGAGTATACCCGGGGTGGATGTTATGGCTGTACTTCCACCATCAATCTTCTTTCTTTTAGGATTCATGGACTTGTTCATGGTGAAACGTGTGTGGAGGGGGGATTTGAATGGCTGGAGATACGGAATTACAATGAGTATATTGATTCTTTTACTAACCACGATTACCTCACTGTATTTAATTCTCTCACCACTCTATACTACATTCCTATTTGCTACCATTGTCTTTTTTTCTTTAGCTGAGGCTATTGCGTTATCCACTCAAGATGCACGTCGTTTCTATGGACCAAAAGCAATTCTGTAACCTATCTTCAAAAACTCTAGGACCTTAAATCGAGGCACAAACACTCTGAATCGGGTTGAAAGAATGAATCTCGTATTGCTACAGTCTCCACTTCAAAACTTCGCACAGATGATTGGAGTCTACCTTGCTGAGATCTGGGACTTTCTGATATTCATTGGTCAGATTTCAGGCGTCATTATAGTACTCATTGGAGCCATACTTTGGTTCACTGATGTCAATCCTAAGAGAGGCAAGGGACTAATCTTCGGAGGAATTGTTCTATCTATAGTCATTGAGTATTTTGTACTGTTCCCGCCAGCGTTTGTGGTAGTGTAATTCACAATTTTCCTAGGGCAATCCGTATCTCTTCTCTCAAGAGCTCGATACGTTCTGGCGCGTTACACACCCCATATTGCCCATGATAATCACGATACTCATCTGGATCAAGAACGCGGAGAACTGTATCAATCGCCTGAAGCTGTTCCTTTGTGAATCTTCTCACAAGCGATAATATCACAGTGTCTGTCATGCTATTCCTTCAGACGAGTCCAATTTAATCTCACCAAAGTTCTAGGTGTTTATTAGACCTGAACGAAACTCACATGTGTTGAGCGCCACGGTCCCTATTTACGACTTTTAGTGTCTGTCGTTACCGCTTCCCGGCGGTGTGGCGCCTTCACTCTTTATAGCGCAGACAATCATGCTTTAATGCTGGATATTTGCAGAAACCGACTGAGGCGACATCCAGTGAGCGAGAATCAGATACCAGTTGTGAAGAGTATCGATGAGATTGACGACAAGATGGCTCGAGAGCGTCTTGAGGGGCTTGTCAAAGAGCCACATGTGCTTGGAGTGATGTTGTGGGGGAGCAGAGCCACGGGATTTGGTGCACCAACCACTGACTGGGATGCCCTGATCTATGTCACTGAGGAGTACTATAACAGTCTCGAAATAAACGACACAATCTGGCTCGAGTTTGATGAGTCTGTAGAACCACGAAGACTAGTTATCGATTACTCTCCAATCGCTGATTCTTGGTTCAGGCAACAGATGGACTCTCCACTTGATATAGACCATAGTCCGTATCAGGAAGGCGTTGTGATTCACGATCCCACGGGAAAGCTGGAAGAATGGAGGAAGAAGCTGGCTAGATATCCAGAAGATGAGCATGTTGATCGTTTGAAGAACAAGTTCGCTCTGGCTGTGGGTTCGTTTGGAGCTGGACGGATTGACAATGAACGTGGGTTCATTCATGACTCCAAGTTGAATTTGTATCGTTCAATCGTTGCGTCAGTCAACCTCTGGTTCACTATCAAGAAGGCATGGACTCCTCCGTTGAAATGGTGGACTCCACATGCAAAGAAGATGGGAATGACCGATGAAACTTACTCCTTGTTCTGTGACGCTCTGGACAATCCGTCTGTCGAAACTGTAGGAGCTGTCCTGAAACAGCTCAGAGAGATGATTGTTGCAGAAGGTTATGAGTTCCCAAATGACTTTATTACCGCATTTCTAGAAACTATCCACGTGGATGGTCGGCCTGGGCAAATCCGCCACAGCTATATGTGAACTACAGCTTGAGTCGAAACAGATACTCCTCATCCTCAATCGATAGCTTGCTCTCAACAACCTTTCCAGTTTTGTGGATGAACCGTATCATTGGTTGGTTTTGGGGGTGCACAAATGCGATGAAGGCTTCAACCCCCTTACTCTTGGCAATTCTCATGAGGTGATTGAGAAGATATGTTCCAATTCCTTTGCCCTGATACTCATCCTGCACAAGTAGGGCAAATTCTGCTTCATTTGTACTTCTGTTCAGAAGGTATCTCCCAGCGCCTATAATTTTCTCAGTTTCTCCCTTTTCTCCAGACTTCACAACTGCCACCACGCTAATGTCGCTTGCTTGGTCGACATTGTAGAAATCTTGTAGCGTCTGTCTCTGCAGCGATTTCAAGGGCGTGAGGAACCTGAAGTAGATGCTCTCTTCACTCAAATCATAGAAGAGTTCCTTGATTCTATCAGCATCATCTGGTCTGATTAGTCTAAACTGAACTTCGATGGGGCCTTCTGCAGTTTTGAAAGACTCTTTCACCTCATATTCTGATGCAAAGTATGTTCCTTGAACAAGGAATGGAACCTGATCTTCGAAGACATAATGCATCTTTTTCGCAGCTTCAAGCAAATCATTTCTGAACTTGGGATGCGCAATAGCAATGAGTGAGAGGACGCGCTCCCGAATGGTCTTTCCGTGAAGTGTAGCAAGACCGTATTCAGTTATGACAACATCCACATCCCCACGAGTGGTCACTACTCCAGCGCCCTCACTCAGTCGCGGCACAATCCGAGAAACCTCCCCATCCATTGCTGTGGAGAGCATACAGATCACTGCTTTACCACCGATTGATCTCTTTGCACCACGGATGAAGTCAACCTGACCTCCTATGCCACTATAGAAGCTGTGACCGATGGAGTCTGCACAGACCTGTCCAGTGAGGTCTACTTCAAGCGCAGAATTGATCGCTATCATCTTGTTGTTCTGACCGATGACATAGGGGTCATTCACATATGCAGTGTCATGAAAGTGGAACATAGGATTATCGTCAATGTAGTCATAGAGCTTTTCAGAACCCATGGCAAAACTAGCAATCACTTTGCCACGATGGAGTGCTTTTTTCTTGTTGGTGACTACTCCCTGCTCGATAAGTGGAAGCAGACTGTCGCTGAACATCTCAGTGTGAATTCCGAGATCTTGTACTCCAGTTTCTAGCAAGTTATTACAGACCGACTGGGGGAGTGCTCCTATCCCAAGTTCGAGTGTTGACTCATTCTCTACAAGTCTGGCGACGTAGCGACCTATCTTGTCAATGGTGTCTGTCACTTCTGCAGCTTGAAACTTCCTCAATGGCTCATCGTATGGCACCAAGTAGTCGATATCACGAACATCGACAAATGAGTCACCATGAGTTATTGGCATCCTGTCATTCACTTGTGCTATGACTACATCTGCACTTTCTGCAGCAGCTTTCGTAATATCTACAGAAATGCCCAGAGAACTGTAGCCGTTTCTATCTGGAGGACTGATCTGAATCAGTGCGACATCTAGGGGCATTCTCTTCTGTCTGAACAGCTGTGGGATATCAGAGAGCATAATGGGGGTATAGTCAGCTCGTCCTGCAGAAACTGCTTCTCGTATGTTCGAGCTCACGAAGAATGTGTTGTGTCGAAACTGATTTTGGAACTTCGAATCTGCCGATGGAGTATCTCCAAGTGTGAGAAGATGGACAATTTCATTGTCTGCCATCTGACCCGCATGTGTTGCCAGTTCCTGAACAAGATGATATGGAACACCACAACCTGTTCCTAAGAAGATTCTTGCCCCACGTTTGATCTTTTTGATTGCTTGTGAAGAATCAACGACCTTACTCTTGAATTTTTGAGTCCACTCGGTTTTACTCATCATAATCTACTCCTCGTCAACGACCCCTCCCCAAAGTAAGTAGCATATAGGCATTTGCACGTAGCCCATTTTTTATGACATGACGGAAGGCTTTTAGTAGGGTACTTTCCGCCAGCCGCTCAATACCTGACACTATGACAGGTGAATTTCATTATGTCTGATGAAAAAATCGGTAATAGGAACCTTGTCATTCTCGGTGCGCTCATTGTACAGTTGTGCTTGGGTTCGATATACGCTTGGTCCTTCTTTCAGACTGCTCTGAGAGAACCCACTGGTGTATACATATGGCCCTCTTTATACACACAGCTTCCATTTGCGGCTGGTCTGGCATCGTTTGCCCTCTTTATGATCTTTGCAGGAAGATGGCAGGATCGTGTTGGTCCTAGAAAAGTCGCCACTGTTGGTGGAATTCTTCTGGGCGCTGGTTACATCTCAGCCTTCTTTGTTGATGCAGTAACTGGTGGTGATGCACTATTAGGTACAATCTATCTCGTTATCACCTATGGTATAATCGGCGGTGCCGGTATCGGATTTGCCTATGTTTGTCCAATCGCTGCTTTAGTGAAGTGGTTCCCTGACAAGAAGGGTGCAATCACTGGCATTGCTGTTGCTGGCTTTGGTGCTGGTGCTTTGGTATTTGGTTATGTTGAGCAATTCCTGCTGAACTTCTACAATGTGCCAACCACACTAAACATTGGAATGCCAATGCTGGTCCTAGGTGTCACATATCTGATACTTGTTGTTCTCGGGTCACAGCTCCTTACCAATCCGCCTGAGGGTTGGCTTCCGGAGGGTTACACACCCCCACCAACAATTGCCGACGGAACTGGTACTGGCATGATGCCTGGTGAGATGATTCGCACTTCCACATTCTGGCTCCTCTGGCTGATGTTTGTCTTCGCTGCTACTGCCGGTCTGATGACATTAGGTAACGTCAAGACTGCTGCTCTGGCCATCGATCCTCTAGCAGACGCTGTTGTGATAGTTGGAGTCATGAGCTTGCTCAATGCTGCCGGAAGAATTGTCTGGGGTGCAACCTCTGACAAGTTGGGTCGTGAGAACACCATGATACTGATGTTCTTAGTGCTAGCAATTGGAATGTTCGCCTTTGCTTGGATGTCCACAATCAGCATCAGTTGGGTTGCAGTTATGGGCATTGCTTCCTTGATTGGTTTCTGTTTTGGAGGCAACTTTGCACTGTTTCCATCTGCAACAGCAGACTTCTTTGGAAGTAAGAATGTTGGTAAGAACTATGGTGTGATGTTCACAGCCTACGGAATTGCTGGAATCACCGGTGCGTTTGTTGCTGGTCCTATCGTTGATGCCACAGGATCCTACTTCATGGCTTTCATCGTGACAGGAGTTCTAGCAATAATTGCTGTTCTCTTTACACTTGTTCTGAAGTCTAAGCGTAGCTCATAATCAGCCAAAGTTCGAGGTCAAGGACTTTTCTTGACCTCTTCCCTCTCTTTTTCATTACAACAAAAATACGCGATTGGACAAGCTTCATATAGTCAATATTTTGCGTGTCGGCCATCGAATTGACGGTATTAGGTGACATACTTGTCAGAAGAAAAGAAGATTACAGTTTATAGTCAGGAAGAAAGACGCTTCGACCCCCCAAAGAGCTTCGTCGACAAGGCTTATGTGAAGAGCCATGACGAGCGAATGAAGATCTGGAAGGAGTCCGTCGAGAACCCTGACGAATTCTGGCTCAAACAAGCCAAGGAACTATGTTATTGGAAGAAAGAGCCAACCAAGGGATTTGAGTGGGAAGATATCGATAATATTCGATTTTCCTGGTTCAAAGACGGTGTGACCAACATGGCTTACAACTGCCTTGACAAACACGTTGAGGCAGGCAAGGGCGACCAGATCGCTTTGATCTGGCAAGGTGAACCCCTTGAAGAGTCAAAGACTTACACTTACAGCGAGCTCCTTAGTGAGGTCAACAAAGCTGCGAATGTCCTGAAGAACCTCGGTATCAAGAAGGGCGACAGGATTACAATGTACCTCCCCATGATTCCTGAACTCGCAATCATCATGCTTGCATGTGTCAGGATTGGTGCTGTTCACAGCATTGTCTTCGGTGGTTTCAGCGCTGATTCAGTCAAGGACAGGATCATTGACTGTGAAGGTAAGCTACTTGTCACAGCTGACGGTTACTATCGTGCTGGCAAGACTATCCCACAGAAGAAAGGTGCAGATACTGCAGTAGCAGACCTTGATATTGTAGAGAAGGTTCTTGTTGTCAAGAGAGTCGGAATCGATGTTCCATGGACCGAGGGCAGAGATGTCTGGTACCACGAGGAATACGAGAAAGTTGACGACAAGTGCGACCCTGAGTGGCTAAATGCTGAGGACCCATTGTTCATTCTTTACACATCTGGGTCAACTGGTAAGCCAAAAGGTGTTCTTCATACAACTGGTGGATACATGACATACACAACTCACACCTTCAAGCACATTTTCGATTGGCATGAGGGTGATGTGTACTGGTGCACTGCTGACATCGGTTGGATCACTGGACACTCATACATTGTATACGGACCTCTTTCAGCTGGTGCTACCACACTGATGTTCGAGTCAGTTCCTACGTATCCCGATAACGACCGCTTTTGGCTCGAGGTCGAGAAGTGGAAAGTCAACCAGTTCTACACAGCGCCAACTGCAATCCGTGCGCTGATGAGGTTTGGTGACGATCCTGTACTGAAGCATGACCTTTCATCTCTGAACCTGCTTGGCACTGTCGGTGAGCCAATCAACCCTGAGGCTTGGATTTGGTATCATGAGATGATCGGTAAGGAGAACTGTCCGATTGTTGACACCTATTGGCAGACTGAAACCGGTGGTGTGATTCTTACTCCACTACCTGGTGCAACTCCCACAATTCCGGGCTCAACCACATTCCCGTATTTTGGTGTCGATCCCGTGATTGTCGCAGAGGATGGTGTACCGGTCAATGCAAACGAGGGTGGTTATCTCTGTATGAAGAAGCCCTGGCCAGGTCTTATGAGGACTGTCTATGGTGACCACAAACGATTCATTGACACCTACTGGGTGCAGTTCAAGAACCCTGACAACGGTGAGCCAATGTACTACACTGGTGACGGCTCACGTTTCAACGAGGATGGCTACTACTTCGTTATGGGTCGCCTTGACGACGTTCTGAAGGTATCTGGACACAGGCTCGGAACTGCAGAGATTGAGTCCTCTCTGGTCAAACATCCTGCAGTCGCAGAGTGTGCAGTCGTAGGGTTCCCCCACGAGATCAAAGGCGAGTCAATCTATGTCTTCGTCACTCTGAAGATGGGTGTTGAGAAGACCGATGCACTCAAACTCGAGCTTAGGAACCACGTTCGTGCAGATGTAGGCCCAATCGCTTCTCCTGAGAAGATTCAGTGGGCTGACGCACTACCAAAGACCCGCTCAGGCAAAATCATGCGCCGAATTCTGAAACGCATTGCTGCTGGTCAGATTGACGACCTTGGTGATGTCACAACCCTGGCAGACCCAACTGTTGTTGAAACTCTGGTCCGAGAGCGTATCAAATAGAATTAGTTCAATGAGAGGTTTCGCGCGGAACCTCTCCTACTATCTTTTTTCAAACAACAACTCCTTTGAAAATACGGACAAGATATTAAGCTGGACGTGAATATGATATCTTGAGGTGGTTGTTATCGGGAGATAACACCTCAGCACATCTATGTGTGGAGTGAAAAAGAGAATGAGTAGTTCAAGAACGATGACTACGTTCGTTGTCCTCTTGATCGTCGGTGTTGGAATCGGCTTCGGAGCTGGCTGGCTGGCCTTTTCTGTTGTTCCTGCTGGCCCAGGTGATGGCCTAGGAACTCTGAAGGCAGGTTTCATCTATGTAGGTCCAATAGGAGACTATGGGTGGACTAATGCCCATGATGTTGGAAGGCTATACGTAGACGACAAGTATGATTGGCTGACGACAACGTACTTAGAATCGGTTTCAGAAGCAGAAGCAGGAGAACGAATTGACTATCTGATTGAGAATGAAGGTTGTGATGTTGTATTCACTACATCCTTTGGGTTCATGGATGCGACAATTGCAGCAGGATCTCGACATCCAGACAAGATATTCTTCCACTGTTCAGGATATTTGAGAGATGACAATGTAGGCACATACTTTGCAGACTTCTACCAGCTGTACTATCTAAATGGTCTAATGGCTGGTGCACTTACCCAGACAGGTAAGATAGGCTATGTTGCAGCATTCCCACTTCCAGAGCTTATTAGACACATCAATGCGTTTGCACTTGGCGCATTGGAGGTCAATGACTCTGTCGAGTGTGACGTGCGTTGGCTTCAGACAGACTGGTTTGACCCACCAGCTGCGACCAGTGCAGCTAACGAATTAATAGGAACAGGTGTTGACATGCTTGCCTTTACTGAAGATTCAACAGCTGTACCACTCGTGGCAAACGCTACCGAAGACGTGTATGTCTTTAGTCACTATTCGCCTATGCAGGCTTATGCTCCAACTAGTACCATTAGTGGACAGTTAGCGGACTGGGGCGTAATTTACGACGACATCATCCAGAAGATATACCTTGGACAGTACACCAACACAAACCTTGCAGATGTTGACTACCTTTGGCTTCTGCAAGAGGGTGGAATCGAGCTTGGTGGCGAGTTTGGAGTCCCAATCAATCCTCTATTCGTGTCTGATCTCCAAGCTTACATGGTTACTGATCCACTTCTTGGATCAATAAGTGTCTATGATCTTGTCATGACTAGGATAGCCCAAATGAGTATGCCAAACGTAATCTTTGATCCATTCACAGGACCAATAAACTACCAGAATGGAACAACGGTATGGCTTGAGGCCGGAGAACGAGCTGACATTGGGACCCTCTTGACAATAGACTGGTTCGTTGAAGGGGTAATTGCGACCATACCCACGCCGTGACTATCATAGGGGGAGTACTTCTCCCCCAACTATTTCTTTTCCGTGATTTTTCCAAAGAAGCCTAGAATTAAATATCGCAAAACTCCGTATGGAGGACCTAGGAACACTGAGGAATTCTTCATGGACACCATACTAGAGATGCGCGAGGTCTGCAAAACCTTCTACGGAGAAGGTGAGGTAGAGATTCGTGCAAATGACAATATCAACTTCACACTCCGAAAAGGAGAGGTTCATGCGCTTCTTGGTGAAAATGGGGCTGGCAAAAGTACGCTTGTTATGAATCTGTGTCGAAGACCTGATAGTGGTTTAGTAATCATTGAAGGGGTTGAGCATGATCTAAAGACACCACGAGACGCTCTTGAACAGGGCGTTGGAATTGCATATCAGGACCTGTCCCGCACTCTTATCGAGCGACACAGTGTAGCCGAGAATTTGCTAAGCCTGACAGAGGGTTTTTTCCTTTCTCTAGACTCAGTAGAAAAGGCGGTGAGAGAGGGGCTCCAGAAGTTTGACTTGGGTGAACTCGATCCCAAGATGCCAGTATGGAAATTGTCTGGTGGAGAAAAACAACGTGTGGAGATTTTGAAGGCATTAATCACGGATCCAAGAATTATCATCCTTGATGAACCCACATCCATGTTAACACCTCCTGAAGTTGATGGTCTGTTCGCACTACTTGAATCATTGAAAGAAAACGGAAAAGGCATAGTTATCATCACTCATCATCTTGAAGAAGCAATTAGAATCAGTGACCGAATAACAGTCCTGAGAAGAGGACAAGTTGTCGAAACACTTGATGAAGAAAGAGTTCAGCAGATGAAGGCTAATTCAGATAAAGGAGTTCGAGAACTCGCACGGATGATGGTTGGAAAAGATACTTTGTATGATTTGAAGCGAACTAAAACTGAAGCAGGACCAACTATAATGGAAACACGAAATCTGTGTGTTGACAATGATATGGGAATGCAGGTTGTGAATGACGTCAGTCTTTCTTTGCAAGGTGGAGAAATCCTGGGTCTCGCAGGAATTGCTGGTAACGGTCAACGAGAGTTGCTAGAATCTATTGTCAATATTCGCAATGTGAAGTCGGGAAGGATACTATTACACACAGATGAGGGTGGAGTAGAAATCACGAATATGCCCGTGGGCAGGATTAGAAAACTAGGTGTGTCATATATTCCTGAGAATCGAAGAAAAGCAATGATTTTGGATCTCACTGTGCGAGAGAATCTAATGATGAGCTACTACTCTGATTCGAAAGGTCTGATGATTGATCGTGAGGCAATGGTCAAATTGACAGAGGAACTCATAGAGCAGTTTTCAGTAGACACTCCAGGTCCCTTAGCGCCTATGAGAAGCTTGTCAGGTGGCAACAAGCAGAAAGTTGTGGTAGCTAGGGAAATTTCGCGCAAACCTGAACAAGGCTCTGGCAAGATTCTGATTGCCGAGAATCCAACATTCGGGCTGGATGTAGCAACCACGCAATTCGTGCGTGAAGAGCTTCTAAGACAGCGCGACTCAGGAGCTGCTGTTCTCTTGGTTTCCAGTGATCTGACTGAGATTCTCACTTTAAGTGACAGAATCAGTGTGATTTACAAGGGTGGCATAATAGGGACCTTGCAGTCAGAAGAGGCAACTCGCGAAAAAGTTGGACTCATGATGGGTGGATTCGTGTCTGACTCCATTTCAGTCGAGGAGGGGAACTAATGTGGGTCAGGGGATGTTTATGACCTATCTCCATAGGTTCAAGAATATTCTCGAACGTGGATTTGGATTTCTAAAAAGAAAACTTTGGCCCTTTGAAATCTCTTTTCGGAAGCGCCCTTCAAAACTTTCCTTTGAAGAGTCAGTTCGTATACGAATCATCTCGCTACTTCTTGGACTTGCAGCTGTTGCAGTCATTTTTCTTGCCTATGGACAAAATCCGTTAGCGCTCTATATGAAAATCTTCGGAGTCGCGTTTTTCACTAGGTATGGAATTATGGGAACCCTTTCCCGATTCATTCCGCTATTGTTGATTGCTTTAGGACTAGCAATACCATTTCGAGCAAAGATAGACAACATCGGTGCAGAGGGCCAGCTTATAGTAGGGTCCATAGCAGCCACAGGAGTGGCTTTCTCCCTTCAACATTTACCACCCCTTGTTCTTATCCCACTCATGTTCCTGGCAGGATTTATTGCGGGAGCCTTGTGGGCACTACCCATAGCAATCTTTCGAGTAAAGAGCCAATTCAAGGGGTCTGATGTAGTGATCAGTTTTCTCCTCGTCTTTCCGGCACTTTACCTTGTAGAGTATCTTGTTACAGGCCCATGGCAAGATCCAGAGGGTTGGGGGTTCCCCCAGTCGCCGCTACTGCCTGAAGCAGCTCGAATACCTCTGTTTCCTACCACAAGAATCCACCTGACAATCATTCTGGCTGTTGCGTTAGCACTACTTGTCTACCACTATCTTGTTAAAACTAAAGAAGGCATCACAGAAACTAAGCTGGGCTATGAAATCAATGTGATGGGTGAGAACCCAGAAGCAGGAGAATCCATGGGAATGAGTTTTCTAAAGGTGGCAATTATCACAGTACTGCTCTCTGGTGGCTTAGCTGGTCTAGCAGGGGTTAGTGAAGTTGCGGGTAATCCCAATCTATACCGATTACGGATGGAGATTTCCACAGGGCTTGGATTCACAGGTATTGCTGTAGCCTGGCTTGGCGGGCTCAATCCTTTAGGAGTCATTATCAGTTCACTCTTCTTTGCCGCGCTCTTGGCTGGAGGTATTGAGATACAATCTGCTGGGCTACCCTTTGGAGTCGTTAATCTATTCAATGGAGCCATTCTGTTCTTTGTACTCGTGGCTGAATTCTTCCTAAGATACACAGCTGAGGTGAAACTACGTCGTGACGATTGAACATACAGGATCTCAGATTGTGATAGCCGCCACATTCTTCCTGATTCCCACATTGGGTGAGATGGTGACCGAACGTTCAGGTATACTGAACCTAGGAGTGGAGGGAATGGTCATCTCAGGCGCGGCTGGTGCCTTTGCAGCAGCCCATGTAACGGGCAACCTCTTGATTGGGGCGTTTGTTGGAGCCTTGATTGGTGGAATATTGGCACTCATACACGCAATCGTGACAATCACGTTCAAACGGAATCAGGTTGTGTCAGGAATCTCTCTTACCATTCTTGGAACGGGGTTGAGCAGTATCCTAGGTCTTGGCTTAATCGGTGTGCCAATAGTACCATTTCAACCCATAGCAATTCCAGGTTTAAGTGCGATACCTATTATTGGCCCAATCTTCTTTGACAAAAACCTGCTTGTCTATTTTTCATACATCATGGTTCCAGTTCTCTGGTTTATTCTGTTCAAGACACGCTATGGGCTAATGATAAGAAGTGTTGGAGAGAATCCAATGGCCGCCTACACACAGGGTATTGATGTAGTCAAGGTCAGATACCTAAGTGTAGTATTCGGCGGAATGATGTGTGGCCTTGGTGGTGCATACCTGACTCTTGCATGGATTCCAATGTGGGTCGAAGGCATCACAACTGCACGAGGATGGATTGTCATTGCATTGGTGGTGGTTGGGTTATGGCACCCTATGGGCGGTTTCGTGGGAAGCTATGTTTTTGGTACTTTTGAGGTCCTTCGTTATGCATTCCAACCACTTGGTGTACCTACTGCCTTTCTAAACATGTTACCCTATATCTCCACAATCCTTTTCCTTGTCGCCTGGGGTATTCTATTAAACTCACAGAAAGTGAAACGAATCGTGGGAGCTCCTTCTTCACTTTGTGTACCATTTGAAACGGAGTGATGTAATCATGCGAATTATCGAGATTTTGATTATTGTTTTTCTAATCCTGCTCTCAATCCAGTTCATTTTGCCCTCAACAATTGGAAATCAAAAGAAAGGGACAGTAATGGGTGTTCTAAGTGTGGCTGGTATCATTATATTTCTGATCCACATGCTAATTGAAGGTCTTCGCTGGCAGATGATCCCTGTATACATCCCAACAATTCTGTTGTTTCTCTGGGGTGTCATCAGACTGATTGAGATCTATAGGATTCAAACAGGTGCAATACCAGAACCTGAGATTGGTGCACGACGAATACGAAGAGGTATTGTGATTTTAGTCATGGCTGTGATTCTCGTTTCCTCAACTCTGTTCCTCAACTCGCTTTTCCCAGCTTTTCATCTCCCCAAACCCTCTGGAGAATTTGCAATAGGAACAGTCACATTTGAACTGACCGATGACACAAGAACTGAAACCTTCACAACTGATCCGGAAGACCACCGCAGAATTCTCATCCGTGCTTGGTATCCATCTGATAGCGTGGCTGGACATAGAATGGCTCCATACGTTGACGCTCCAGGTCAATTTGGCACAGGTGTCGAGAGATCGTTTGGTTTCCCCGCGGTTGTTGTAAGTCACATTCCACAAACAAAAACACACTCGTATTTGAATGCACCATTGTCACAAGCTGAAACATCCTTCCCTCTCCTCATCTTTTCTCATGGATATGGCGGTATCATAATGCAGGACACTGTTTTGATGGAGGAACTGGCAAGCAATGGGTATATTGTGTTCAGTATCAGTCACTCATACGAAGCAGCTGTGACAAGTTTTCCGGATGGTTCTGTAATCTATGAAGCAACCCCCGATATGTATGACAACATTGCTAGCAGTCTATTGATATGGTCTAACGACACAACCTTCCTTGTTGATCAGCTAGAGATTACGAATAATCCTGCCATTCCCGGTGTGTTGTGGGATGGGATGGACCTTGACACAATCGGTGTGTTTGGACACTCTTTTGGAGGTACAACTGCTGAACATGTGATTCTTGAGGATGCCAGATTTGATGTAGGAATCAGCTTTGACAGTCCTCATGGGGGCAGCTCCCTCACAATGAACATGACGAAGCCCTTCATGCTCCTATTTGGACCCGACTATGGTAATCCGGAGATGAATGACACAATATTCAATCGTGCAGAAGGCACATGTTATGGTCTCTTTGTCAATGGTACCAGACACTACAATTTCGCAGATGTCAATATATGGTCACCAGTACTCAAGAGTTTTGGACTACTTGGGTCCATTGATGGCTATCGAATGCTTGACATACTGAACTCCTATGTCCTTGCATTTTTCAATGAGCATCTCAATGGGATTACATCACCTTTACTGGACGGACCCTCTGTAGACTATCCTGAGGTCTCGTTCTACAGTAAGTCATAGGACAACATAGAAAACACATAGGACCTGCGATATTATCAGTGAGTACCATGGACCAGAATAACGAGAATCGAAGACGAATCATTGGTACAGTCGCATCTGTGTTCCTGTTCATTGCCTGGATTCTAATCGATCTCTATGTATTTCCACTGATGGGGATATCTACGAATTACAACCTCTATGAATTGGTTACTTATGGGTCCTGGGCTATTGTTGCATTAATCTGCTTCCTCTTGCTTTCTTGGGCTGGATGGTTTCCCATGAGAACTCATGATTCAATGGTTGAAACCTAATTGGGTGGCGAGTTTGTGTCGCCCATAGATATCGAATTCCCTTGTTGTTCTAGGATTCGTAACAGTTGCCGACCCAACGTCACCATCACTATTGCTGCTAAAATGACCTTGATTGGTGTGATGAATCCAGCTACAAGCCATATATCATATAGAATTTCAGGAGTCCATCCAAACAACCAGTGAACCTGACCAGGCACAAGTACGAAGACTCGAAATAGAATGTCGGTTTCCAAACCAATTACAGTACAGAAGATGAGCAAAAGCAAGTTGTAGCGTTCACTATTGTTTGACCATATGCCTTGTGTCGTTACGGCAGAGAAGATTAACACAATAGCATAACCAACAAGGATATCCCAGATTCCCCAGAGTGGAAGACCCCACGTCACTGGATAAATGAAATATCCACTAAGCATGGCTGTATAGATTCCAAAGACTGGTTTCCACTTACGTTGATATACAAAACCCGCCACGGCCGCTCCCATTGACAGTCCAAGCATGAACAACAGCTCAGTAGGCTCGCGGTAGTAGATGGTGTGTCCTATTAGGCTACCAATTCCAACTGATAAGGCTCCTAGATATGGACCCAAGAGTATTCCAACTATGGGGCTCAATAGAAATGCCCAGCTATCCCAGACTCCTGATGTGAAACCGAATGCAGGTATGATGTCCAGAACTGCGATTAGTGCCGCAAAGACTGCCACAAAAGCCACTGTTCGACTCGAGTGTGAATCTATTTGGATTGCCATCGTTCCGCGTCGTTCTACGGGGTGCGATTTAAACCTCTTTGTCATACTATTGTCTAAATACTACTGAGCTATATCCTGTGTTATAGATGATAAGGAGTTTTGAAACAAAATGGGTAAAGCACGATTTGTATTTCCCTTCCTGTTCTCAGCTGGCGGTATTTCAGCTGCATTGTATATTCTATATCGAGTAACAGACTTGATTCCACCTGTAGAATTCTTTCCTTGGGTTGCAGGATCTCTCTTCACCGACATTGTTGTCATCCTAGGAATAGCTATCCCTGTAATTATAATAGAATACTTCATTATCGCACTCCCTTTGGCGGCTCTTTTCCTACTAGGTAGTAGGATGATAAAATCCGCTACTTACAATTTCAGTATCATGGATATTGGTAAAGACTTCGGCGGGTACAGAATGCTCCGTAGGAGTGTTGCACCTGCACTTTTCAGTGTGAGCTCATCCGGTCTGGTCGTGGGTCTCATTGAAGGATTAATAGTAGATGCATTTCCTCCCCTTCCACCTGAGCAACTTTACCTGGTCGCGTTAAGTGTAACTTTGATGGGCGCGCTCATAATCATGCCCATCGCATTGGCATTTTTCATGCCAACTTGGGTTCTGAATGATGCTGGGATTGTCACATATCTTAAGGAAGGACAACTGGATGTGAGACAATGTCCCGATACTGAGGGTGTAGGTCGTTGGTATAGCAGTATGCTTGGAGGCTACTCGCTGTTCGCATTTCCAATTGCGATGGTAAGTGCTCACTTTGTTAGACCCTTCATAATTGAAGGTGTGACCCCTACGCCACAACTACTACTAATTAGCAGTCTCTGGACAATTGGTATCCCTCTGCTGGTAATGGCCTTCATCATTCCTGTTGTTTTCCTGAATGAAGCAGCACAGAAAAGGTCCGTTGGTTTCATCCAGCGTTTTGCTAGAGGACTAGCAGCCAAAGAAGTAGAAAAACCCGTGATCTCAAGAAAGGGTGCAAAGAAGAAAGTCCCTGAAGAAGCACCAGAAGAACCAGCTAAAGAAGAACTGGACTACTGATGTCTCTAATCACAGGAGTACATCATCTCCTCCGGAGATAGACCGCAAGGACGACCGCAGCTGCAAATCCAATCATAGCACCTGGGATAATCCATTGCATTAGGCCTGACCAATCAGGAGGTGGTATTGGTCCAACTATGGAGATGTTGACTACATCGCTATAGACGGCCTCGTTCAAATACAGATCCGCGGCCTCGAGATCAATCGTATATTTACCAAGATCTAAATCTTCTATGGTTCCTGTGAATGTGCTGTCTGAAGTTGCATTAAGTGCAAAATATCTTATATCAACAGAAATCCTCTCACCTGTTGTTTCATCTAAAGCGAAAATCCTGACATTGACACTGAGAACACCTGTTTCGTCGCTGAATTCCACTGTGAGATTTACGGTGGTCCCCAAGGCACTTTCCTGCGGAATAACTATGGCTTCCACGAATTCTGGAGCATCAGGTTCATAGACCCCTAGAGCTGTAGCAATCGCCTGGCACATCTCATCACGATAATACCTACTCCTTACACCGGTCACAATATTCCCATCAATAATGGGGGGTACCAATGCACTGAATGTAGCACCTGCAGCCTCATACTCAGCTGCAAAGTCTGCACTCCCTGTGACATTCTTCCCTGAAATCACATCTGCGGCTGCTAGAACTCTTACTCCGCGACACCATGCACTCACAATGAGACCTTCATTGACTGCCGAGTTGATTAGATTGAGTGAGGTCTGATTAGTTCGAAGAAGATTGTGGGAGTTCCCTGGCATTATTGAGATTGCATCATACTGGGATATGTTTCCTATCTCAGTCATCAGCAAGTCCACCGTGAGCACTTCGTCACCTAGGTAGTCACAAGAAGTGAGAGTCCTGTTCAACCCAGTCGTTGTGATACTCCACTCGAAACGTTCGAAGATTTCAATTATGAACGGAACATTCCCTCCATAATTATGGTCTAATAGTAGCAAGATTTCTACAGGGTCTTCAGATTCGGTGGTGGCATCCACATGACAGGGCGTCTCTGAAATGATCCCTATTGAAAAAACAACCAGGACAATGAAGACAATCATGTATCCTCTATCTATCCATTGTCTTGAAACGAGGCTCAGCATATTTTGTGACACCGAGCAGGAGCTAATAGGAGAAATGGCCTAATAATGTGTCATTGGCGCAAGTTTTTTACCAAATTTTGTAACAATAGTTAATAATTAAGTGGTGGTTTCAAATGACCAAACTGATTGATGCTGAAATTAAACAAGCAACCTTTGTCCGTGCAAAGCCAGAGGAGGTATATGACGCTCTGACAACTGGAGCGGGTCTAGATGCATGGTTCACAGTTGGATCCGAGGTTGATGCCAGACCTGGGGGAAAAATCGTCTTCCGGTGGAAGAACTGGGGCCCTGACAAATACACAAATGATTCTCCTGGTACTGTAGTGGAAGCAAAGCGCCCTGAACGTTTTGTGTTTCAGTGGAAAGCCGATAATCCATCTTATGCCACAACCATAGAGATGAATTTCGAAGGAGTCGAAGAAGGAACCGTTGTGAGACTACGAGAGTATGGATATCATGATACACCATCTGGAAGAGCAGCCCTTTTGGAATGTGCCGCTGGCTGGGGTGAGGCGCTAACACTCATGAAATATTATGTGGAACATGGTGTAACCTATTAGACAACCCCAATGATGCGGCAAATCAACGAATCCTCATGATAAACGGCCTCGTCAATATATACCGTTTTTTCCTTTATTTACGCCACCAATTACGCAGTGGAGAATCTGTAAGGCACATAATCTGTCATAATGACATCTTTTCCAAGCATCTTCAGGCCCATTATAATCTGGCCTCTGTGATATGTGAAATGATTCACAAGATGGAATAACATCTCATTGAATGTAATCACAACTGTCTTTCCTGCTCTCTCATCCGTGAATGGATCAACGGTCCTTTCTTCAATTAGACTCTGCCATTTCTTCAGATAGAACATAATGAATTGGTAGAGGTCATCCCGTGTCATACTCAGAAAATCAGGTTCCTCAGGCTCTTCATTATGCCAGTCATGAAACCATTCCCATGTGTCTTGAGCAAGGTGGAGGTACCTTCTATGAATACTACCTGTGCCTTCTACAAGGGGTTGTGTGAACTCATCGTCGGTGAGTGTTTCCACGATTCCCCATACTGCATCGTTTGCCCAAGTCAAGTAGCTTGCTAGCTTTGGTATCAGGGTCATACTGTATCATTACATGACGTTGTTTTAAATCAAACAGTCAAAACAGAAGATTTCTATTCGATAATCCCGATTCAGTTTAGAATGACTATGAAGGGCAAAGTTGTCATTGTAACAGGCAGTAATTCAGGGATTGGGAAGGAAACAGCTCTTGCCTTAGCTGAGAAGGGGGCCACTGTAGTCGCAGTTGTTCGGAACCAAGAGCTGGGCCAACAGGCGTGTGAAACGATAGTTACTGAAACTGGGAATGAGTTTGTCGATATGATGCTCTGTGATTTGTCATCAATGAGCACAATCAGGAAGTTTGCTGAGAAATTCAAGAGCAAGTATGACCATCTTGATGTCTTGATTAACAATGCTGGAGCAGTCTTTAGCAAGAGGGAGGTGACAAGTGAGGGCTTTGAACGTACACTGGCGGTAAACTATCTTGCTCCATTTCTACTAACTCATGAGCTGTTACCACTCCTAAAGACAAGCGCACCTTCTAGGGTGATTAACCTCTCGTCCGGTTTAGCCAGTAGATCTGATTTGAATTTGGACGACCTGCAGAGCGAGTCTGGCTATAAATCCCGGAAGGTATACGGTAGTGCCAAACTTATGATTGAGATGTTCACCTACGAGCTGGCGCGACGACTCGAGAACACTGGTGTTTCAGTGAATACAGTCCGACCCGGATTTGTCGCAACTAATCTTGGTCGCAGTAGCGGTAGCTTTAGCTCCAGAATCATGTTTGGTATGATGAAACCCTTCCAACTAAGCCCAAAGGAAGGTGCAGAAACCTCGATTTATCTTGCTAGTTCGCCTGAAGTAGAGGGGGTGACAGGTAAATGCTTCAGAAAATGTGATGAGGCCACAACCTCTGAAACCTCATACGATGTGGAGAAACAGAGACTGCTTTGGGAAAAGACAATTGATTTGCTAGGCCTCTAAAGACTGACCAAACGACTTCTTGAAATTCTCGGATTTCTCATAGAAGCCATACTTCTTCCATGCCGCCATGGCTGAATCATATGTTTCCTTTGCCATGGTTAGATACTTCTCGTCAGCTAGTTTTTTCCAAGCAATCGATAAGAGATCCATTAGAGGGACAGACATTGTTGCAAGTTCATAGTCGAATTTCTCAGGGTCTTGCACTACAATCCTGTTCAGATCTACCACTCTGTCTACAGTTTTCTTCAACTCAGGTTTATCCAACGTTTCCGCAATTAAGGATGCATGATAACTTACAGACATGGCATCATCCCTAACCACCTCTCCAAATGACAGGAACCACTCCTGTACATCTAATGCTATACTCACCCCATCTTTGAGAGCATTCGAACGGATTTCACCTTGGAGCAACCTTGAAGCTAGGGATGTCAGTGATGTATTCGTGTTGCCCAGGTAGGTGGCATACATAGTTGGTCGAGTGATTTGAGTCGCATCAATTGTGTTGATGTCAAGAAGCTTCATAGCTGCATATATCAGTCGAATCTCAGTATCCGGCAATTCTCCAGCTCTAGTGAGAACTGGAGATATGGAATTGGTCACAACAAAAAGTGAGAATCGAACGCGCGCTTTTGGCCACTCTTCAACCAATGTGGCGTAGATATCATCAAGGAATTCTTTCGTTTGTAGAATGTGATGATATCTCGCATCACCTGTGGACAGAAAATAATATTCTGCATGAGCGACACTCACACTCTGGAAGACACTATCTAGGGTGTACGTAAATAGAGGTACGTCTGTTCGTACTAACTCTCGAAAATAGTCACGATATAGCATGAGAACCTCTTCAAGGAATCCTTTGCGTTCACCGATTGACAACACTGGTGACTCAGTTAGGGCTGTCAACACGGCCATATAGTTCTGCAACTTAAGTGAAGCCGTGAGTCCAATCTCAATGCCCTTTCCTTCCTTCTGTAACTCCCACATCAAATCTTCATTTGTGACCCACGTGATACTCCCAAGAATACTGGATATCTGAGTTTTATAGAGTCCTAGCTCATCCTTGAATCCATCATAGCTTGTTATAGAGTACAGCTTGTTGAAGATATTATTTCGTTCTTGAATCGACTCGATGAAGGTACAATACACCTCTGATTTGCCCTTATAGAATCTTTTCAAGTTCTCTGAAAATTCCGAGTAGTCTGCCACTCGAACATCCAAGAAGAGAAAACCAAGCATGAGGTGTTCATCATCCTCAATGAACTCAAAATTGTTCATTGACTCCCTGAAGACACGAGTATAGTCTGCTGGAATGACCTCGCCAGCCACAGACCCCACAAGGATCTTGGCCAGATCAGAGAAGGGATGATCATCCGGTAGCTTTGATGCAATTGCTCTCAACTCGGGAAGAGTTGGAGGAATTGCTTTTGTCATAGAGTGTGCCAAAGCACCCATTTTGATGCTGAATATTCCTTCAAGAGCACCTTCATTGGCCATAGCAATTGCGCAGGCTTTGTCGAACTCACCTCTCATGGCACGAGCCAAAGCATCACTTAATGAACCACTGGATTCTCTCCTTAATTGGTTCCACCTATTCTCAGGCTCAGGTCGGTTCAGAAGGTCCTCGACTTCTTGAACCACCTTAGAAAACCGACTATCATTTCTCAACGCTTCATAGATAGGATTCCAAATATTGGAAACTGCTTCAGGAAATGAGGTTTCAATATGGTCTTTGACATAAGGACTGAGAATTCGTTCGATAATGGCGGTCTGCTCATCATTGACGGACCCATCAGCCATTTGAATATTTGACTGATCTATCTTCTCTGCGATTATGCGTAGAAGACTATCCATGTAGTCCTCAGCCTTGCTCACGAGAGCAATCACGGTAAAGCCCTTGTTTGTTTCTGTGACAATTAGCGTGTTGTCTTTGAAGGCCAATCTCCTGACTTCACCACTTCCAGTTATGTTGCTTAATGCCTTGGTGGCTTCAATCAATGGCCCTAGAATGAGTTCGCCCTCTGCCTCCATTGAACTCTTAAACTTGATAGGTACGCCGCCTTCGGTCAGAACACCCATCAGTCTAATCATTTGCACTCACTGCCTACTTGACAAACCTGATTTTCATCACATCCAAAGAAAAAAGCCTTCTTGATACAGACTGAATTTTTGCAAATTCACTTAGATAAATACGGGATTCTTAAATATCGCATTCATGTCGAAAAAGCCTAACAATATACAGGCGATAACAATGTGCGAGTGGTGCTTCAAACACGGAAACGGCGGCAAATGGTACGAGAATGCTAGGCTATACAGAGATGAGCTAGCTGATGAGTACAATGCCAGAGAATACCTTGAAGAGCAATGGAAGAACATGGAAACCCTATTCATTCGAAAGATAATGGGGTTCAACTCGATTGGACTAGGTTACAAGATGAAGATGCCTATCATTGGTCGTGTAATCCGAAAAGTGGTGGAAGGCCAAATCCACAGCGAGAAGAAGAGCCGGAATCCTGTTCGAGCAGATGGTCATTTCGGTCAGGTTCTTCCTCTAGAGGATGCTCAACACATCATGGGAAATCTTGCCGCAGAACCCATCATCAAGAACTATTGTGTATGTAGGTACATGCAACGAGGTGTGAAAGACGCAGTCTGTATCAACTTTGGGCAACTGTCCGAAGTGATAGAGAAACACACTCGATACATACCCGAGGGAGTGAAGTATAGACTTGATCGTGAAGAAGCCATTCAAGCACTACAGGAACAGAATGAGAAGGGTTACGTTGCTTCAGTCTGGTTCCAACCCGTACCTTATATCAATGCGATTTGCTCCTGTGAAACTCCTGAGTGCGGTGGTCTCCGCTTAAGAAACGACTTTGACTTACGAACTGTCTACAAAGGAGAATATGTGATTGACATTGACATCGATAACTGTCAAGGATGCAAGTCTTGTGTTCGCATGTGTCAATTCAATGCACTCAGATACCTTCCATCTGTAAACCGAGTGATTGTCGACCTAGACAAGTGCTTTGGTTGTGGTGTCTGCAGACATGCATGCAAACATGACGCTCTCAATCTTGTCCCACGTGAATCCATTCCTGGGATGGCTGGTAAATACTGAGGTGATATAATTGGTGAAGAAGACAAAGATATCCATTGATCACTCGAAGTGTCATTCAAAGGCAAACACTGACCCACGTGACTGTAGGAAGTGCCTGTTTGTTTGCGACCCTGCGGTTTTACTAATGCATCCCACAATTGAAGACGTACATCCAGACCCTCACAATCCTGAGATTTGGAAGATTGATGCAATCTGGCTTTCAAAGTGCACTGGATGTATGAGGTGTGTAGAAATCTGCCCCGAGCAGGCAATCACAGTTAATCCTGGAGTCACTCTTCATGAGATGAAGGCACGTTGAGTGTTGTTATTGGTCTAGATTGAAGAATCACTAGAATCCCATCTGGTTTGATACACCATTCAATATCCTGAGGAAACTCCATCCACTCTTCAATCTTCATTCCAACCTCAGCGATATCGAATAGAGTTCTCTCATCTAGCGAATACTGCGAGCGCTTTTCTTCAGGGGTATCATCAAGAACCAATTCATAGAGTTCTAGTCTAGAGGTGAACTCCTTCTCACCAAGACTCTGCTCAATCACACTGAGCGGTTTTTTCTTCAGAACATAAGTATCAGGTACTATCTCACCCGAAACCAGGGTGTTTCCAAGTCCCCATGTCGAATTAATTAGGATCTCACCGGGATTGTTTGTGACAACATTGGCAGTAAACATCACGCCCGAGATCTCGGCTGGAATCATCTCTTGAACTAATACAGCCATTTTGACTTCCTTCAGAGGAATTTCCTTTGATTTGAGGTAAATCAAGGCTCTTTCAGAGAACGCAGACTGCCACACTTTCTTCACAGACTCAATGATGTCCTCCTCTCTCTTTACACAGAGAAAGCTCTCTGCTTGTCCAGCAAAAGAAACATCCCTCCGGTCTTCAATTGTCGCTGAAGAACGAACTGCAAAGCCAAATTCCGCTCGCTCAAGTTGGTTTAGGTTCTCTGAAATCTCAGAAATCATACTTTCTGGAATCTGATAATCACCAATTATCTGCTGGATACTTCCAGAAATCTCTAGAATCTCTTCGAAATCATCAGATTCATCTACTTCCCTCAAAAATCCAGTCAAATTCTGATTCTTCCTAACCATATGAACAAATGCAGCACTGGAGATTGAAAGTCCATTTGGAACTTGAAAACCCAGTTGAACGAGTCTTGCTAGATTTACTGCTTTTCCACCATGGTTTTCAAAATCATCATGCTGGATTTCTTCCAGAATTTGAACCAACTGCAACTGTCCAATCACTCCGCAACAAAGAGTACTCCTGTGGTTCCTTCCTCATGTCTGATTATCACATGCTTTCTGTCTAGCTCCTTGGGCTTCTCAATCTTGGTCCCCATAAGTGCAGGAATCTCAAATTCTCTTGTGACAATGGCAAGATGTGATCCAAGAGCCCCAGTTATGCAGACTACACCTGCCAGTTTTGATAGAACTGGTGCCAGAAAGGTGGTCCCACCATCATTCACAAGGACTATTTTTCCATCAGCACCCTCTTTCATAAGCTGCATAACTTCCTTCATTGTAGTGACATATCGAAGCTCCCCCTCTGCGCTCAATTTCAATGATATGAGTCCCCGTGCGACTTCTTTCAACTGTGCATCCTTCCTTAGACTCTCGGCGTGACATGTGTAGTACGTATTAATCTTCGCTTTGAATTTCTGAAACGCTTAATACCCACTGTTCAGTGGACTCTGCTTCAGAATCTAGCAATAATCCTCTACAGGTGCAACAACGATGGACACCAGTGAAACTAACAAGATGATCAAGCATATCTCAGACACCTTTTCAGATATTCTGGCCGAACGCGGTCTTCTAGAGTCTGAGATATTCCCAACAAACGAGTACATCTCAGTATCTTGTTACCACACCTATTATCATCTCTATGATGTCATGAAACAGGTGTGGTCCAAGATTTCCCCTGAGGATTTAGCGAAACAGAGTAAGACGCTTCTGTCTGAGGTGCACGCACTCTCTATTACCTACCTCTGGTTATACTATTCCCTCGGAAGAATGGGGATTGTTTTCGAGAAGTGTAACAGCGAACCCAAGAACGAGGGTGAGGAAGAGCGTAGCCAATGGCAATGGATGCTTGAGCAGTGGTACAAACTTGGGACTAACTACTTCAATACCGGAAAACCAACAGTTGCAATGTCTGGTAGTAAGAATCTCGCCTTTGGTGAGGATACCTTGAGATGGTTGAAGGACAACCTCCAACCAGTTGAAACAGACCAAGTGAAGAAGATCAGACGCAGCTTGGGTCAAATTGAGCTCTACGCATTCATGGACGAGTGTGAGGCACGAGCTAAGCTGATTGACCATGGACCTTACCCAATCTCAGATGATGAGATTCTTGTTGCAACAGAATTCACAAGACTACACGATGGCCAAGGAAACCTCTGGCTTCCTTGGTCTGACACTGAATCAAAACTGCCCTCTGCCAAGCTAGGAGTGGCTATGACAATAAAAGACGCATCCGCCACATTC
>JASFEF010000002.1:0-90108 GCA_050124975.1 Candidatus Thorarchaeota archaeon
CATAACTGAAAGTAATTTCTGTGTTCCACCCTTCTCTTGCCAGCGTCACCACTATCCAGCATTTTCGGGAAAATGCTAAACTTAGCAAGAGCATTGTCTGCCATCATTGAGATTGGATCCCTCCCTCAGACCTGGCTTCTTTCTCCTGTCTTGATGTTGGGGCATCACTTCCAACCACAGAGAGCGTTTCCACAGTTCTTACCACGGCGGAGTCATAATCACTCTCACCAGCACCATCACTGAAGCTGGCAAGACCCGATTGGGCATAGTGAACAACCGCGGACTCCCCGAAACCTGATGCAGGTTCCTTTTCAGAGAGTAAGGACTTCGATGTAGTGATAGAGGATTCTTCACGCCGTAGGTCATTGGATGTAATCGTACATCTGTGTAATGTGGACGATGAAACAGACATTGAAGAAGTGGCCGTGATGTCATTATCTTCAGAGGTTGTAAGAATTCAATCGATTGCATATGATTTCATTGAGAGAGAGGTTAAACATAACTTAAGGAGTCAAGGAATATCTAGTGACATGAATGAGGATATTCTGAAAGAAGTAGAGAATAGACTTGAACAGCATGGAGTAAGGATTGACTATTACTAATTCAAAATGCCATGTCACTCGTTATTCCTGACAAATTTCAATAGCTAACATTTAGATAATTGTATATTAGCGGGGTGCCTAGAATCCAATTGGCGCCCTCCTTTACTAGGTGAAAAGAAAATGGTCAATATCAGGAGACTCCAACAGACAGGTGGGAAAAATGGAAGTTCCTTTCTGATAATACTACCAAAGGACTGGGTAGTTAGACAGAAGTTGAGTAAGGGAGACCCTGTTGTAGTTGCAGAACGTGAAGATGGTTGTCTGATTGTCGATCCGCGCCTTCCAAAGGCTGGTGAAAGGAGAACAACTACAATACAGATGGAGCAGAATCTACGGTGGGAGATAACAAGTAAGTACCTGCTTGGTTTTGACGAGATTTGTATTGTCAGTAAGGAACCAATCACGAACGACCAGAGAGACGATTTGAAGAGGATAATCAAACGATTTGTTGCTCTTGAGGTCACAGAGGAGGATAACAATCAGATAGTGGTGCGATGTCTTGTAGACCCAGCGACTCTACCAGTGAATACGGCGATGCGTAGAATGCATCTTATCACTTCTAGGATGATTAATGACTCATTGAAAGCCTACTTTGAAGGTGCCAAGGATGTGGCTGATGAGGTTGTACAACGGGATGAGGAGGTGGACCGCCTATTCTTCCTGATTGTCCGAGAATTGAGGTCCGCAGTTCAATACCCCAGAATGAGTGAGATGATGAATATCACGCCAGTTGAAGCACTTGATTTTCGACTTGCGGCTCAGTACATCGAACGAATTGCTGATTTGGCTGTTGACATAGCATTGAGAGTTGAGGATTCCATTGATGCTTCTCTGATAAAGAAAATCAAGCCAATAGTGGAAAAAGTGAGTGAGATGTTCTCAGATGCGGTCAACAACCTGTTCAAATTTAATCCAAAGAAAGTGACATCAGTTATAGAAGCAGAGAAGGAATTGATATCTGAAACAGGAATACTTAGACAACATATAGTAGCCACTCCAAATGGACAACCACAGACGCAGGTCTTGGTTGTAGATAGCTTATTGAGAATGGGTGAGGCTGCAAAGGACATTGTGGACTTGGCTCTACCTCAAAACTAGAGGGATTAGATTTGACTCAGAAACTGTTTGGTACATCTGGCATCAGAGGATCTATCATTGAGAAATCAACCCCTGATCTTGCACTTGGGCTTGGAAAAGCACTTGGTTCATTTCTTGATGGAAGGAGAATTGTAGGAGTAGGCATTGATGCTCGAACTTCACGAGAGATGCTTAGAAATGCTCTTGTTAGTGGATTGATTTCGACAGGAGTTCACGTAGTGGACTTAGGGATAGCTCCAATGCCCACTGTGGCATATTTCAGCACTACTGAGGGGATTTCGGCCTCTGTTGTTATTACAGCAAGCCATAATCCACCAACGGATAACGGATTCAAGTTCTTCGCGTCCGGTAGAGAGTTCATTAGGTCTGAAGAGGAGTTCTTAGAGAATTCTGTGCACAAAAAGGACTACAAAGTTGCATCTTGGGACAAAATTGGACAGATATCAAAGAAAGACATCAAAATGGACTATCTATCCAAAGTGAAGGAGTTCCTCTTGAGTAGGGGTGGACTGAGTAAAGGAACAAAGGTCCTTGTAGACTTGGCAAATGGTGCAGCAACAGACTACACCCCAGAGCTTCTTGCTGATATTGGTTTCTCTGTTACAACCATGAACTCTCATCAGGATGGTCATTTTCCAGGTCGGTCTCCTGAGCCATCACCGAGGAACTTAGGGGATGCAATGAGGATGGCTGCAGAATCTGATTTCGCAGTGACTATGTGTCATGATGGTGACGGTGATAGATTGGCTGTGATTGATGAGAGTGGAGAGTTCATTGATCAGAACCGTGTGATTGCTGTGTTTGCTAGAAATGAGATTGAGCGAAATAAAGGAGGAGTAGTTCTCACTTCAATAGACACCTCTAGTGTGATTGATGAGGTTGTCAATTCTGCAGGAGGATCTGTTGTCAGAATGCCACTCGGGTCGCTTCAGGAGTATCTATCATCTGAGAAGGGTAAGGATGTGATACTTGCTTCTGAACCATGGAAGCCCATATTCACTGAATTAGGTTTGTGGATGGATGGAATCACCGGAGCCGGCCGTTTTGCACAACTGGTGGATGAACTCGGCGATGGCAGTTGTATGAAGCTGATGAAGACCATTCCCAAGTATCCAATCCTGAGAGATTTTGTCCAGTGTCCAGACAAGATTAAGCAGACGTTTCTACCACGTGTGAAAGAGTTACTTGTGCCAGAGATCAGTGGCGTGGAAAATGTTCTCGAGGTTGATGGGGTTCGAATAGACTACAAGGATGGTTCGTATGTGCTGATTAGAGTGTCAGGGACCGAGCCAAAAGCCAGACTGTATGTTGGGGCAAAATCTCAGCAGACATTGGATAAGACTGCAGAGGTTGCGAAAAAGATAATGTCACAGGTTCTAGAAGAACTTCAATGAATGAAAGGTGGCGCCGGGGATGAGACTTGAACTCATGCGTGCGAACACAGCGGTTTTCGAGACCGCCTCCATCAATGTTGTATTGATTACTTTCAATACAAAGCCACTAGGAGACCCCGGCTTATGCGAACTTCATGATGTTTGGGATTTAATCTTACCGTCAGTCTAGTCCAATCATTGAAATAGAGCCAGATTTTTCCTGAAAGAATCAGTAAGGGTGAGATACAAGATGAATTCCGATGAGCAGTATTATGACTTATTTGAAGAGAGTTTGAGGCTGATTCAGCAGGGAAAAATGGCTGAGGCTGAAGAGGTTATCAAGAAACTCGTTGAGATTGAGCCTGAGAATGCGACAAATTGGATGTCACTTGGTAGATGTCAGCTAGCTCTAACGAAACTCGCTGATGCAGAGGATTCAGCACAAAAAGCTCTCGAGTTGAATGACAAGATGGCGCATAACTGGAATCTAATGGGTTGTGTTCTCAAGTCCAAGAATGCTTTCACTGAGGCAGAACCGTATTTCCGAAAAGCACTAGAGCTCAATCCGAAGGATTTCACATCATGGAGCGGTCTGAGTACGATTCTGATTGGTCTGGGAAGAGATAAGGAGGCGGAGGACGCCGCGCGGAAGAGCATTGAACTGAATCCCACCTTCTTTGAGGGATGGATTGCTCTGGGAGTTCTTCATTTAAGACAAGGACGTGCTGAGGAGTCAGAGAAGGCATTCCGGAAACTGACTGAGGTGGCACCCCGTATGCCAGAAGCTTGGGACTTTCTAGGAATGGCCTTGAGTGCTCAGGGAAAGCATGACGAAGCGGCAGCAGTAAAGGTTCATGCTCAAACCTTACGGGTATAGATTTTTGTCTGGAAATCAGAATGTGATGATAGAGTATCCCGCCTTAGCGAACTTCAATAGGTCGCTATGACCCTTTAGTTCACCTTTTAGTGGAACTCTGAGCATCTCTGCAGCCTCTGTTGCTTCGAATGCAGCGGTGCACGCCTTACACGCATGATTGATTATCCCAATCTCCATTGCCTTGTCAAAGACTGGAAGTTTAATCGAACCATCTGCAATGCCAACCAGTAACTTCGGGGAGGCACACTCTAGGACAGTTGTCACCTCATGACCATTCTCATGGAAGTTGATTGCATTCAGAAGTAAGTGATACAGTTGCATCTTGTTATCATCAGTCGCTAGGAACAAGTACTTCATGATAATCCCAAGGCTTGCAAGTACTACCTGATAATGAGGATTTCTAAAAAGATGATGCGGAGGACGAGATTTGATTTCTACAGCTAACCCCAATATTTCGTAATGTACACTATCATGACCACCACACCTATGATGCTTATTGGAATTGTTGCAAGAATGTCTGGTAGAAAATTGGAACAGCTCACGTTGAGTGGCCACCTCTCTAGATTATAACACCAGATGACAAGTTGATTATATATGATTAAATCCAAAGCCACACCACCTATTAACGCTACGAGCAAAAGAAGTGTGATAATGTCTAGTAACCGCCTTTTTAGAAGAAGTCCAATTGGAAGACCGACACCGAAAACTGCTATCAGCTCAATCAGGAAATAGACAGGTATGGGTGATGCAACAGTCGTCACATTCAGTCCCTCTAGTTAACCGAATCAAATAACGTTTCAAGATTAATTAATTGTCTGATTCATGTAATAGGATAGTTGAAAGTGGTGCGGAGGGCGAGATTTGAACTCGCGGACTTCTACAAGATTACCCTGTCAGCACGAGATGTGCAGACACCAGGATCCTAAGTCCTGCGCCTTTAACCTGGCTTGGCTACCTCCGCATGAGTGAAGCAAGATTGTAAACAAGCCGGTTTTAACCGTTTTGTATCAGTTAGTCCTCAACGGTTTCCCAAGTGTTACTACAGCGTGGACAGCGCCACTTCTTCCTGTACTTGCTGCCCCCAAACATCTCTTTTCGGACAAGGGCGACCTCTTTGAACCCGCATCTTGAGCATGCTATTTCTTCCATGGGATGCATCTCAAACTTCACGGGACACGTTTATCATATCTAGTTTTGCCAGCTGTATCAGGACACGTCACAATGTTTTTATGAGACTCGTAAGATGTCGGCGCGTTTCTATGGTCAACAGCCATAGAGCGATTCATGATTTCTGGATTTTCCAGTAAGAGTGTGATTATCAGATGTCCTCAAGAAGTAGACAAGCAGCGGCAAGGACCAGGGACAAGTGGCGAGAGAAGGTCTGGTACCAGATCCTTGCACCGGACTATTTCGATAACAAAGATATAGGCAAAACTCCAGCAGGCGCTCCTGAGCTCCTGATTGGAAGAACTGTTCAGCCTACACTATATGACATTACAGGGGACTTTGATAAGATTCACGTCAAGTTGCGATTCAAAATCATGGAGGTAGGAGGACAACAGGCGAAAACTGTGTTCTATGGTCATGAATGGAGCTCAGACTATCTTAGAGGCTTGGTTCGAAGGGGTACATCTAGGATTGATTGGATTGGTCCTATTTTGACCAAGGACGACTATTTGATGCGTATTTCAGTCATTGTCTTCTCAACAACCAGAGCAAAGACAAGTCAGCAGCATTCAGTCAGAAAGGCCATTGAAAAGGTAATTCGGGCGCACGCAAAGAAACACACCTTTGATGAGCTTGTAACGAAAGTGGTTCTCGGCGATCTTGCTGCAGAGGTCCACGAAGAGGTCAAAAAGATAATCCCGATTCGTGAATGTGAGATTAGAAAGAGCAAGGTGCTCAAGGGACCTGAAGAGGTCAAAATCAGAAGAGCCAGACTACGAAGAGGCACAGAGAAGGAAAAGGAAACATAGAGAGCCTCTTTCTGACTTCAAGTCCCCATACTCTCAAGCTTGTGAAGAGCCTGTAGTAGCAATACCATTAGGTTTGCCAGTTTTGTAAGGCTTTCCGTGTCTGTTTCGTTGTCGACGACCTCATTGAGAGCTTTCAGCTTATTGATCAGGGTTTCTCTGAGCTCAGGAATCAATGTCTTCACAGCTTGAACTTCTACTTCCTCATCTGACTTTGCATACACTATTCGTCTATCACATTTGGCGCAGTAGATATCATCCTTTACTTTGAATAGTGGAGAACCACATTGAGGACATGAATCAGCTAGCATAGTGGCTCCCTGTCGGAGGAGTTCAGCCATTTTCCTTACAGATGTGTCATCTTTGTCGCTCATTGTCCTCACTTAGAAACAAGAGTTTGTTAGAATATAAGAGAATCTGCATTACTATTGAAACCGTTTAGGGTTTGGCAAAAAACTCGTAAGTCCTGATGAAAACGTTGATATGGTTAACTCGGTGAGAATCTTCTGTTGTTCGCACTCCGTTTGTGCGTAAAGACCATTCAGAGGTGAGTCCTTTGGACCCCGAAATACAGAAGAGCATAGACCAGTCTAAACACCTCCTAAAACAGATATCGGAGGATTCCTCAGTTCCCAGGAACATCAGGCGTGCCGCAAATGAGGCAATTACAGTTCTTGAGAATGAAACAGACTCTCCAGCTGTGAGAGCGCAGAATGCGATATCAATCTTGGATGAGCCAAGCCAGGACCCGAATTGTCCAAACCATGCTCGGACTAAGATTTGGCATGTTTCCAGCTTGCTGGAGCCAATTCGTGACTAGCTCTGTTTGGGACGTAGTGGTGATCCAACAAGACCAGCCAGAACCGCGTAAGGTAATGGAATGGTACCCATTTCCCGGGTCAGTGTTTGTTCATGATAAAGGCGAGGATAAGAGGAATATATTCGCAGTCGTTGACGCAGATATTGCTGCAAAATCACTTCGAAGTAGTGCAACCTACCCCTGAGGTGGCTAGAAGGTTTGGTCTTCCCTATCGTAGTGATATTCCAGATGTCGATATTTGGGATAGAAGTGACCTCCAAGGAATTGTAGCAATTGCATACGAATCAGTTTTGACTCGTCTCACCGATGTGTTACGTAGGAGATTGGGGGGCGTCATTACTAGGACACCAAGAGTTGCAAAGAGCTCAGTATATAGAGGAATTGTTCTTGGAAAGGACGAAAGAACAGGACAGACAAAGATTGACTTAGGAACAATATCCGGATTACTTCCTGATAGAGGGCTTCAGAGAGGACAAAAAATCATGGTTCAAATACGAGCTCATGACTATGGACGAAAAGCTCCAGTTCTGTCCTCAAGCATTACCATACCTGGAAAAGCAGCCGTTCTCCTTCCTGAACCTGTTGTACGTCTGAGCACAAAAATCAAGGATCAGGAGTCTCGCAGGAATCTGCTAACTCTTGGTCGTAAAATCCGAGAACACACAGAGAACTGGGGGGTATTATGGAGAACTGCAGCAGAAAAACTCACTGAGGAAGAGTTACGAGATGAAGTAGACGATCTTCTCGACACCGCACAGCAGGTATTCAACAAGTTTAACGACATAGATTCGGCCGGTATTCTCTTTGAGGGGACAAGTAACGCTGATATCGAGTTTCCTTTAGAGGTCAAGGACGCGCTTGATAAGACCCGTGCAAAAATCAAACCTACATTGAAACGGCATCACTTCTACAAGAGTGCAGGTTATGCAGCACTTGTTGATTTAGCGGAAATGATAATCGAGGACCGTCCTGAAGAACGAAATTATATCACGGCCAAGCTTGAAAAAGTGGTTTCACGGGATTTACCCCGTGTAGATGACTCAATCAATATAGAACATGTGAAATTAGATGGCAGGAACATTGTACTTGCCAGAGGGAGAGTCGCTGAAACCACTTCTAAAGGGTTTGTAATCAGGAGACAGTTCCGACACACAAATCGTAAGCTGAAAATGAGTCAGGAAGCACATGAGAATGTAGATGTTGTGAGCAGCGAAGGTGACTATGCGCTGACTCAGGTGGTCCCAGGTGCGCTTACACTGGTTACCAATTATTATTCCCGCGCAGGAGATATCAAGGGAACCTATGTCAATGTTAACACAGGTGTTGAGGTCTATCCCAGTAATGGTAATAGTCCTGGGAGAATCAGATATATTGACCTTGAGATTGATGTAGTAAAAGCGCCAATCACAGAGAATCCACGTGTAATAGATCAGCATCTTCTGAAGAGAGCTGTTCAACGAGGTTTCATTACACAGGAAATGGCAGAACAATCACGTTCAAGGGCTCAATCAATATGTGATGAGCTCATGGTGTCAGAGGGGATTGGCTCTGATTCAATGTGATTGTGCAAAGACCAAGAAGTTCAATCAACCGAATCAGATGTTCTCAGTGAGAGATCTATCGCACTCATTATATCCTCAAGAGTGGCTGCAAGACTTTCTAGACTTCGTGAAGATTGGATTGTGACATTTAGTTTCTGATTATCAAGGGCACACTCAATTTCAAGACCCTCTGGTAACGGAGAGTTGTCTGGAGAAATGGCAGAGAGTGTCCTTATAGCGTCTTCTTCAGATTCAAAGTCTAGCTGAATATGCACAATCAGGATGAGTCCCCCTTTTTGGATTTGGGTATTATAGATTTGAGAATTTCATCCCTTGATTCTAATGGGAGTCCATCGAACTTGATTGATTTTGTAGATGTTAGTAAGGGGTTCAGGTTCTTCTTCTGCAAAGAACGAAGAACTTGATTCATGTCAATGTTTTCAGCTGTCCAGATGGCAACAGTTGAATCATCACTGCTAATCAGTAGTGGACGTTCTTGATTCACTATACCACTCTGCAGAGCAACACGACCAACATCTGTGAGGAGTTCACTCTGAACACCAGCAATCTCAATTGTGGTACTCGTTTCGGTTGACACCCCTTTCAGTTTGGTTTCCAGCCTTAGGATAGTTGAGATGACATCTTTGTGATGACTCAGATAGGTGTCTATTACACTCCGCAAAGCTCTTCCGCGGTCTCCAATCCACACACTCATAGCAGCGCCTTGCTCTTGTCGAGCCCACGTGGTTTCTGCAATTGCTTGTAGTCCAGATAGATATCGAAGTGGACTAGTTGCGGTTTCCCGTGTCAGGATGAAGTCAGCTCCAAGAATATGGGGAATGATGTTTGGTCCGACTTTGTCAAGAAGCTTTGATGTCAAGTGCTGAGTAAGATGTTGTGCTTCTGTATTACTCAATGCACTCATTGGAGTTCGGAGCTTAGTAATTGGAACTTCGGCTTCATTAAGTAGTGCATCACAGGCCTTCTGATCCCCGCTTATGCCTCTGATGAATGGACGTGTGCTAAAGAGAAGTAATTCATCAAGTGGTAGAAAACCAAACCCAAACAATCGGATTCCTTTGCGTTCTTCTATCAGATTGTTCTCTTTGGCTTTTTCAACTATCTCTTTATTCGGTTTGGGTGATACTTTGACAGGTCCTGTAAGAAGCAGTGTTGCTCCTGCAGCCATTTGTAACTCATAATCATGGGAGATAAGATGTTCTTCTGTGAATGCATAGGCTGCTGCAGGTATCGTTTTGTTTGTTCCAAGAGTTAGTGATTTCACTTGTTCAGATTCTGAAACCCCGCCAATAAAGATAGGATAGCTCTTGCCTTTTCGGATTTTCTTCTTCCCTATGGTATCAATGCCAACGAAGATTATAGACGCTGATTCATGCTTGGTGCGAATCTCGTTGACTCTGTCTAGGCTTATGATTGGTGGCTCATATGATACATGAAAAGCTCCACCCGATTTCAAAATCGATCTACACAATATTGCCGTGGCTAGTGTCGAACTCGTATCAGGAGATGATACAAGGAAGACTTGCTCGATGTTCTTGAAAGTCATCTCAGTACATTGTTTCTTTAGTGATCTGAGAGTTAGGGAACCACGTGATTTCTTACTCATTTCATGAAAAAGAGCAGTCTGTCCATGATAAAACTATCTCAAAAGCACGGCCGCCTGATCAGGACTGTACTTCCAATCTGCAGGTAGCACCTTCTTTTTGCGATAGTATTTCGAGAGTCTATGGATTTTACTTTCAACCAGCTGAAGACCTCGTTTGGACACATAGTCCTTCTTGTTTTCTTCAAGGTGTCTTCGGATAGTGACCGCTTTGGCAATCATATTTCGGAGGTCTTCTGGTACATTCCTCTGGAGATTGTTCTCACGGAGAATGTCCATTATGCGTCTACCAGCAATCACTCGAACTAAGGGTATGCCATACTGGTCCCTGAGGATTTTCCCAATCATGGAAGGAGTATTTCCGGCCTTGGCAAGTTCAATCACTTTTGTTTCCACCCACTGAGCATCCTTTTCCTTTTCCATCCACTCAGGGACTCTCAATGTGGAGGGGCGTTTGCTGCCAGATTGGCCCTTGCGCCTTGTGTGCATTCTTGCCATTGGATTTACCTCTAGGTCCATTGATACCCTCAGAAACCGGGTCAGACCCACGGCCTAAGGCTGTGGATATAAAGATTACCTTGTGGCGAGTGTCATTCATCCGATGAAATGATTTGTAGGTGTATCAGTGATATCGTCCTCGCTCACGGATTTCCTTCATTCTTGACAATGTAGGTTCTGCGGTGCTCCCTAGAACATTAACATACCCTTCAAGTGTTGAATCTAACATTGTTTCTTGAAGGTCCCAGTGTGTGGTTTCTAGTGCTCTATGAATCAGATGAAGATCGACTCCTTTCATCTCAAGGGTTGCGTTCATTTCAGATAAGCCGAAATCGACCACCCACATACGCGATTTGTCATCCACAATGATGTTGCTGGTTGTGGGGTCTCCATGTACCACATTGCCTTCATGAAGTAAGGCGATGAGCTTTCCAAATCCATGACATAACGAGATGAGATTAGAACGTGGCACTTGCCCAGCTAATTGTTTGAATTGAGTTCCAGATATGAAGTCCATCATAATCATGTGTTTGTCAAGATCTACAGAGTATACCGCAGGAGTAGGCACTCCGAGTGATCGTGACACAGTCAACATCTTGCATTCTCGACTGGTCCTTGATTTTCTGAGGTGTGAGTCTATATCTTTCAAGAGGTATGGTTTTGCTTGTCGCCACTTCAGAACAAAGGGAAACCCCCATTCTTCTATCTTGTAGATGACTGATTCAGCACCTCTGGCTAGCACTTTTCTCATTCTAGCTACCTCCATAGTATATCTTGGTCATCTGTACGCCATTTTGGTAGCACATGAGAGTTCTCAACTTCGATTTGACGGCCTGCATTGTATTGAAGAATTCCATTCCAAGCGATCATTGCACCTTGGTCACCGGCCAAGGAAGGAGAAACTCTGTGAAATTCTGCTTCGTGTCGTTCTGCCACCCCTGACAATATCTCCGTGAGACGATCGTTACGTGCCACTCCACCAGTCAATAGTAGCTCACTCTTCTTGGTGTGTGCTATTGCTCGTTCTGCGATTTCAGCAAGCATTCCAAAGGAAGTTTCCTGTACACTATAGCAGATTTCAGGAATTGGAACACCTTCCGAATAGAGCCTCTTTGCAGCAGTAAGCATGCCAGAGTAACTCAAATCCATTCCCTTTACTGAGTAGGGAAGGTTGTGGTAGACATCTCCTTTCTTCGCTTCTCTTTCAATGATGGGACCTCCGGGAAAATCCATTCCCAATTCACGACCCAGTACATCTAACATGTTTCCAATCGCTATGTCCAGTGTTTCACCGAAGGTTCTGAATCGGCCTCCTGCAAAAGCAATAATTTGTGTGTTTCCGCCAGAAACATACACTGTCACAGGGTCATTGAAGGTTGACTCCAGACACCCAATCTCAATATGGGCTACGCAGTGGTTGACATCAACAAGTGGTACTTCTAGTTTCAGCGATAATGTTCTAGCAATTGTTGCAGTTGTTCTTAGGCAAGGACCCAATCCAGGACCTCTAGAGAAAGCTATGAGATCTATTTCTTGAAAATCAATACTAGCCTTTTGAACAGCCTCTCTGATAATATCTGGACCAAGCTCTGAATGGTGTCGACTGGCGTCTCGTGGGTGAATTCCACCCTGATCTGGTTTGAGCATGTCCCATTCATTTGAGAGAACCTTACCATCACTCGTTACAACTCCAGCGCCAAATGAATGAGCTGTTCCTTCGATTCCAAGACAATGTAGTGTCATTATTCACTAACCTGTGTTATTATGTTCTGGACTAATCGTGTGTATCATTCTCAGTTGACTCTTACGCTAGGACCATATCGAGTTTCATAATCATCTAGCAAAGGCTTTATAATACACTCAGAGGGCCTCTCTTGAGAGGTGTCCTCAGTGCCTGAGAAAATGCCGATAAAAGCCTTAGAACAACAACTCAATGACATTGTTTCGATAAAGCTGAAAGACCAGAGAATCTTTCGAGGGCGCTTGACAAGATGTGATATGTACATGAATCTCACACTTGCAGATGCTGAAGAACTTGATGAAGAGGAAACCAAGGCCAAGTATGGTCAAGTTCTGATAAGAGGCAACAATATTCTATGGATTCAGATTCCAGAATAACCGGCTTCTGGCATTATTGGAGTGTATTTATAGAACGTTGGAGTCTATCGCTCGATTTCGCGGCGATACCTCTCCACTAGTTCTACTAGCTGATCTTCACCCTTTTGTCGAGCTTGTTCTCGAACGGTTCTAATGAAAGATTGTAGTTGTTGGTTGAATTTACCACGACTAATGAATGCAAACTCATCCACTCTCTGGAGTTCTACCTCTTTTGCATCAACAACGGGAATGAGTGCCTTGATCAATTCGTTTCGAGGAAGATGGGATAGCGGTGTGTCAACAACGACAGCCCGAATCTCCTGCTCAATCAAGATTCCTGCTGTCTGTGGGCCTCCCCCGGATGCATCTTCGAAGAGAATAACATCACCACTCTTCAAACCGACTTTTCTGTCAAACTCTTCAATACTTTCCCGGGTGAAGTGAGGGATTACTTTGACAGCGAGCATGTCTCCACGCATCTCTAGACGTTTTACTCCTTTAAGACGCTCAAGACGTTTACTTAGAGTGTCCATTTGTTTTCTGAGTGTAATAGATTCCCGTTGTGTTTTTTTCAGAGTGGATTTTGCTTTCTCCACTTCACGGTCTCGTTTTATTTTCCAGTGGTTCTCACGAGTAACAATTGCGAGGCTCTCTGAAAGTTCGCTCTCTCTAAACTTCAGATATTCTACAAAACGTTGCAGGTCCTCGATCTTTTCCTCAAGCAATCTGTTTTCAGACTCCAGCTGTTCAGTCTTTGCTTTTAACGAGTCATATCGTTCTTGGGTCAACGGCTCCTCTTCAACAACTGGTCGTTCTGGAATACTCTCTATTGTTTCTAATTCTTCGCTCTCTATCTTGGCCAGAGCTTCGTTGATTGATGATCCCTTAATCACGAGGGCTTTCAGGTAGTTACGGTCAACTGATAATTGTTCGTCACGAATCTTTTTGTCAATCTGTTGAAACTTGGGTAGAAGACTCCTGTAGGCATAAACAGCTGCAGTCAAAGCATCTCGCTCATGGGCATTTCGTATCTTCATACTAGTACCATATTCACGAGCTAATTCTTGCTTGTCTGAAACTGCAATTGGTCTTTGAGGAGTGAATATTGGAGCGTTAACTGTGCTTGCTATTTTCTCGATGAGGTGCGGTGGTTGTGGCACATCAGAGGCGATTATTGCAGGAATCCCCTTATCATATACTTCTCTAATGATATCTGCTCTTGTGAGACCTTTCTTGCTTCTCAATGCACGAATTGTCCCATTGAATCTTAGAAGACAATACGCTGCTGTCGTTCCAGGATCTATGCCCAATATGTAGTATTTTGGTTTTAGACCCGAAATAGTTGGACGAGGTTCTAGAGAGAGAAACTCAACTCTCTTTCGAACTGGAGAGATGATTACTTTGTAGTCCCCACCACGTTTCGTTTCTACAAGACTTCGGATTGCTGGCAGAGGTGCATAAGTGATGAGTCTTGCACTGGCGTAGCCAAAATCAGACTTTCTGATATCAAGATCATAGTCAATCTCAGCTGCTTTCAACTGTGACTCTATGAAACGAGTCATCTGTTGTATTTGTGAATGAACTCTACGACGAAACCTGTTTGCACTCTGTCCGCCGCGACCGGGTTTTCGACCACGGGATATTTTGATTTCAGTCTGCTCGCCAAAGCACTCTAGTGAGTAACCAATACCTCTTGCTGCTAATTGTGCCGCGATACGTGCTGACTCAAGAGGTGTGGGTTTGCCTCGCGCGTGTAGTCCATAACGTTTTGCCAGAATCTTGAGTGGTGTTTGACGAGGTGGAACCCCCGTGACCTGTACAATTCTAGTTTCTGTAGGAATCCGATTTACAAGGTGAAATAGTGATTTTGTGTCAGGGACTATCTCAAAGATATTATCCGTGCAGAGCCATTTTGGAGAGACTTCACGGACGAGTTTGAGTAAAGCACCCCTAGATATCTCTGGATATTCATTTAGAACTATATCATCCTTGGTAATCACACAAGCGAATTTCGGAGCTCTCTTGGAACTTGCACTATGGGAAGGTAGTATATCGAAACCAATGAGGAATATACCATCTTCACCCATTAGGCTCAGCACTCATTATGATAATTTAGGGAGAGCCTATGAACCTATTTGTTGGTTCAATATTGTACATATGACCATCTTGACCATCCTCAAACAACAACTATAATAAAGCCCTGCTTGAGCAACCACAGAGCACTCATTCGAGGTGTAACAACTGTCTGAAACACTTGAAATCAACAACGACGACGCAGTTTTGCGAATTGGACGCGCCCTATCATCTGGAACTCGACTAAAGATACTGAAGATTCTACTTCAGGGAGAGAAAGACGTCACACGAGTAGCTAGACACCTCGGCGGAACTGAAGCTAACGCCAGCGCGCAAATCAAGATTCTGAAAGAAGCTGATTTACTGGATTGTAGATACGAGCCTGGTCAACACGGTCTCAAAAAGATTTCATGGACCAAGGTTAAACGTATCATTATTGACCTGGAGTAATTTTCTGGGTCAAACAAAACTGTCAAACAGCTAATCAGTTGGAGAGCAAGGCTATACAGCTAGGTGAGCTTTCCAACGACGTATTCTTTTCAGAATATTATCACGTTCATCAGGACGGATTGTTCTCTTTCCACGAGCTTTCAGAAAATTGAGAACAATGTCCATATCTCTGGCAACCTTTCCTTTTTGGGATTCGCTGTCATCATCATCAATCAAGTATTCCCTTGCAGCCTGCAAATATTCGTAGATTATTTCAGCGGGTGCTTCTCCAGTACGTAGTTCGTGTGCGATAGGATCAAGAACTCTATTCACCTTTGCATTTGCCCGGCTATCTGCGTCTTCGGGAATTGTAGTATCGATGGGTGTTTCACTTTCTGTAGGAGGCGTGTTATGCTCTTTATCCTCAATAGGGGCTTCTGGCGCTGCTTCAAGTGATTCTGTTTCTGGTGATTTGACTTCAGAGAACAACGGAAGAATTGATGGTGATGTTTCTGATGTTGTGTCGGAAACAATGTTCAGACGACTCCGTAGGTCACGAAGCTGGTCAAAAAGCTCAACGAGGCCTGACTGCATCGAATCGATAAGTTGTTTTATCTCATTCAGTTCTTCTTCGGACAATTGATTAAAACCACCGATTCATTTCTTATCTTTCCCAATTGGAACACCATTCTTTCGTCTTATCAGGATTGCTGGGAGATACATCATTTGTCAGATTTCTTAACTGCTTCAGACAGGCTCTTGATGACACCAGTAGGTTCAAACTTCCTTTCACGTATCTTTACGAAAGTAGGGACTGATACCGTTTCACCGACAAAGAGAGATTCGCCAATCTCTAGGGTGGTGATTGCATCCAAGGACGACCGGTCGATTCCCTCACTTGACTTACCAATATGATCTAGATCGTATGGATTTGTGCATCTTAGTATGGCCTGATTGCTACATTGACTTAGAACAGTTGTAGAGAGTTTTACGGGTCTTTGTGATACCAGACAGAGAAGAGCATAGAATTTTCTCCCCTCTCGAGCTATTGTTTCAATGCGGCTCTTTGGTAAAGCGAGTTCATGCCGACTTTCAGGACAAAATTGGTGTGCTTCTTCGAGTACTAGTAGAAATGGAGGAATCATCTCACGCCTCCTAAGATAAAGAAGTTCGTTGGTCAGGTATGAAACAATAATCTGTTTCTTCTTGAGACTGATGAAATCACTAAGATCAATCAGGGTGATTTTTCCTGGTCTTACAACTGTCTTGATGCTTGGAGCGGCCTCCTTTCCAAAAAGGCCGGTTTCATCGAGATTAATCAACCAACCAGAGAGTGCCTCACGTGTGTTCTTGCTGATTTTTTCGTCATTTTGAACATATTCTACGATGTCTGACAATGTGTATCCTTCTTTCAGTACGTTCTTCATCTCAGATACAACTCGTCGTAGGTCCCGTACCTGAATGGAACTCATGTCAGAAACTAAAGCGCCTATTGCTTCTGCGGAGAGCATCTGAACTGGAATCTGAAAGTGCGATCCTCGTATATGTTCTATTTCGAATTGGCCCTTGGACAACCCAAGAGATTCAGGGGTTATATCTTTCAGATAGGAATATTCTCCATGGACATCAACAACAACCACAGAGAGTCGACCTCTGTCTTTTGGTCGAGTGAGAAGCTCTTCTAGGAGAACAGACACGAAGTATGACTTCCCAGCCCCACTCATCGCAAGTATCGCGAGATGCTTGGACAATAAACGATCAAGTGATGGAGCGAACTCAAGATTCTGGTATGCTAGTTTACCAAGATGAAGACCCTTTTCTAAATCTAGTTTCAGAAATCGGGCAAGAATATCTTCATCAACTCTCCTTACAACAGCTCCTGGAGAAACTGCAAAATATGGTCGAATCGTACGACCATCGCTCCATAGACCTAGCACTCGTGCCTTAGCAACTGTATACTGCCATCTGTCCGTGGGAAATATTGACCGTAGAGGTTCACCTCTTGACTGGTATTCACGAACTGCTTCTGCGTGTTGGTAGTAGCGGTTTGTACGGATAAGATCCTGAACCCTGGCTATTACGGTTCCAGAATCAGTAACAACTGATATGAATTCTCCACGGCGAGCCACAATCTCTCGAGGGCCACCCTCGAGCACGAATGAGAATTCCATAACATTAGGACCTATGTCAGTTGATACAACAGTGCCAAGTCGTGTGGTTGTTGGAAATTCGGTCATTAATCAGCCTCCAAACGGGTTTCTTGAACGTCTTTTTTCTAGCGTCAAATAGGTGAGTCCGGATAGTGCCATGAGTCTGTCGATAATCAGCCGTGTTTCATTTGCAGTTATCTTTGCACGGGCATCTGCTTCAAGAATTGGTGTGGGAACACCATATTCAGGATGCTGTGAAGAGAGTGGAAGTATCGCAGATAGAGCCTTGTCTAGTTTTTCGGTGACTGTGTCATCGTCCTCGGCTGAGAGAAATTCTACTCTTATCGGCAGGTCATCCCGTGCTGTTTTTAGGTATGTGACCCAGATTGAGGATGCCCAAGTAGACAGATTGTCACTAGTCGAATTTGTACTAAGAAGAAGTTCCGATGAATAACGAAAAGCGAATGACCTCTCCCCTTCTTCAAGGAATGTGTCAAGAACGTCACAATCTCGAGATATCTTGAGTAACCATCTGTAGTCAACACCTTGCATCATTTCGAAGACTTCTGGTTTCCGGACAATATGTGGAAGTATTTCGCCCATTATTGTAGCTACTCGTGTTGATCTACTGTCTTTTACTATGCCTACTAGAGTTGTGCCTTTTTTCCGAGCCTTGTGATAGAGCTGTTTGTAGAGAGAGAGAATCTCTTGGAACTTTTCATACACTATGGAGCCAGTTTGGGGGCGGTCTCGGGGATGATAAAATAGTGATCCGTCTAGGAGGATTAAATCCGTATGAAATTCTTCAAGAACTGACAGGGTCACTCTAAGTTCAGCTGCAATTCGTTCAAGTGAAGCTAACTGTTCAAGCTCTACGCTGGATAATGTTAACATTAGTGGACTAATCTTTGGTTCAGGAAACGCGTCGGGATAGAAGTCAACGACTGGACCTTCTTCTGGACCGAATTGGAATATGACCGCTACGCCCCGTGTTAAGACCAAGTCCATGGATCTGAAACGTTTCCGAACTAGACCACCGTCAATACCAGCGATTCTGAGTCCTGATAGACTTGTAGGCTCTATCTTTGTATAGAACTGTTTGTCAATGATATTTGATGCAACGGCTGGAAACTTGCCTAGGTCAATCTTGTTTCTGACCTTTCTGAGAACCTCCCCAAATCGTTCTCTTGTCACCTCGATATGCTCAATTTCTTCAACCAGTTTTGATAGTAACTTATCGAGGTTTCGTTCCACTACTTTTTCACTCTCACCTTTTTGTATTCCAGTGCGGCCCTTATTAGACCCAAGTAGAGTGGATGAGGGCTATCGGGTCGTGACTTGAACTCTGGATGATATTGTACTCCAATCCAAAAGGGATGATTGACTAGCTCAATTGCATTGATTATTCGCCCAGATGAATCAAATGCTGAAACCATCAGGCCTTGTTCTTCCATTTTATTCAGATATCGATCAATGAGATGATATCTATGACGAAACCTCTCATGGACCTTGTCAGTACCATAGAGTTCGTGTAGTCGAGTACCTTCAACAATATGAACATCATGACCACCAAGACGCATCGTACCGCCCTTGTCATCAATACCCTTTTGTTCATCCATCAGGTCGACAACAGGATAGAGACTGTCAATATCCACTTCGGTGGTATGAGCTCCTTTCCAGTCCATAACGTTCCTCGCAAATGCTACTGTAGAGAGCTGGGCACCATAGCAAATGCCCAGAAGGGGTATTTTCGATTTCAATGCTACAGTGGATGCGCATATCATTCCTTCTACGCCACGTTCTCCAAAGCCAGGAGTTAGAAGAACGCCATCTACATTTGACAAATCCTCTGTAAGACACTCTTCAGTTGATCGTTCTTCTGTTTCAATCCATCGTATCTCAATCTTTGCTCCACATGCAGCTGCAGCATGAGCTAATGCTTGATTGATACTTTTGTAAGAGTCTCCAAGTGTGGTATATTTTCCTGGCATAGCAATTACAACTGTTTCAGTTGCATTCTCATATGTTCCCACCATCTTAGACCATGATTTAGTGTCAGGTGTTTTTGTTTCCATTTCAAAGTGTTCGATAAGTATGTTTCCAAGGCCCTCTTCCTCAAACGAGAGAGGAAGCTGGTATATCACAGGAATGTCTGGATTTGAAACGACTCTTTCTGTAGGAATGTTACAAAACAAAGCGATTTTTTCCTTTGTAGCATCTGGAAGTCTACTGTCAGCCCTGCATATTGTGACATCAGGCTGGAGTCCCAGGCTTTGCAGTGTTCGAACGCTGTGTTGGGTTGGCTTTGTCTTGAACTCTCCAACTGACTTCATATAGGGTACAAGGGTAACATGGACGACAGCAGTGCGAGTTCTACCCAACTCGCGTATAATCTGTCGTACGGCCTCAAGAAATGGCATTGCCTCGATGTCGCCGACTGTGCCACCAATCTCAACAAGGAGAATATCAGGCATAGGATCTTTCTTTACTACATCCCAAATCCTCTGTTTAATCCTCTCCGTTATGTGAGGAATGATTTGAACTGTCCTTCCAAGAAACCCTCCTTTTCGCTCTTCAAGGATTACTGAGATATAGATTTGTCCCGAAGTGATGTTCTGTGAAGGATGGACCTCCATTCCGGTGAATCGCTCATAAGTTCCAAAGTCTAAGTCAATCTCAGAGATTGTGAATTCAAAACCATCGACTGGTTGGAATGTCCAGGTCTGATCTGTCACAAAGACTTCTCCATGTTCAATTGGATTCAAAGTACCAGGGTCGATATTCAGATACGGATCGATTTTGATTATCCGAATGCTGTATCCCCGAAATTGGAACAGCTTTGCAATAGAAGCAGTAGTGACTCCTTTTCCAATACCTGAAAGAACTCCACCTGTAATGAACACAAAATTCGGTCTTTCTTGCATAGAATCCAACATTATCGACCTCAGAAATAGTTTTGGGAAAACACATAATGTCTAGGTCTTAATCTGTGACTGCGGTCGTATCAGGTCGTATAAATGGTTTACTCGGTGTTTCTCTAGATGCGAGTTTCGCGCTCATGAAATGGGTTGGGCGAGCACACTTGCACGCATGGCACTCTGGAAGAGATATTGGAAAGCTTCCATGATATTGTGACCCTCTCTTGCTACACTCATGAAGACAGGCACAGATGCTGGAATTTTCAGATGAGTTCTAATCCTATCCTCATGGACTGCACTTGGAAGGTCTTGTTTGTTGAGACAGACAATCAATGGAAGAGGCCGTTCTTCTTCTTCTATCATGGACATTAGCTCGTTCCAGCTTGCCAGATTCTCATCGAGGAGATGTTCTTGAGAATCCGCAACAAAGATTACTCCATCAGCCCCAACCAAGACCACTTCTCGGGTCGATCTATAGAAGTCTTGACCTGTAGCAGACCAGACGTGTGCATTTATGGTCCAGCTGTTACTCAGTGAAAAGGGAATTGTCCCAAAATCACAGAACATTGTTCTTCCGACCGTATTCTCTATTGAGGTTAGCTTCTCTGCATAGTCTAGCGTTGAAAACAACCATCGAATCGATGTTGTTTTTCCACTCATTGCAGGTCCGAAGAATACTATTTTGAGTCCCACAGTTCGGTTGCCATAGTCGATTATCATTTTCCTGACCCCCAATCATGTTCCCCACATGCTGTCTACCCAAGCTCCAAGTCCAGACAATGCTCCACTTTTGACACAATCAGAGAAATCTTCATGCCATTCAGCTCTGATAAACTGAATCAAATCAGGCAATTCTCCACCATCCCATCCGATTGCTTCATAGAGGTTTCTTTCTGTTAGCGTTGTAGATGCACCAAGCTCCCTTGCCAGACGAATTCTTGAAAGTAAAGTGACAGCTCTACGGGCTGCATGAACATAGTTGTTTATCTCTTCCTCGAAAACATCTTGTGTGAGTTTCTCGGATTCATCATCCAGTTTGAGAACCGCTGTCAAAATGTGTTCTGACACGTTGAGACCGCGAAGTGATTTCGTGAGAAGACGTCTAATTCTTTCTAGTGATTGTTTCTTTCGGACCAGAATTTTGTTCACAATCTTCTTCTCAACTTCAAGACTGTTATTCGAAGTTTTCACTAGAGAGAATGTAATGGATGATGGTGAACTCACTCTTAGTATTCCGCAATTGTGTGAATTTTTGAGAATATGAGAAGTCACGTCTTGAAGTGTGCTCTCGGTCACTTGTACTCCTAACACAGTGAATCCCAGTGGTACAGCAAGAATCCATCCTGCAAAATGTGAAATTCTATCCATCGCAAGCCTTAGGTTCCCTGATAGTCCGCAAACAATGGTTCTACTAACCTCATAGTTATGCTTTTCTTCTTCCCAGACTGAGAGAATCTCTGATTCTGAAGTAAAATCGCGCCAGAATACAAGTTTGTGTCTGTGGGAGCACAGAGTGGTTAGACTTTCTGTTATGTCATCCACTAATTCTATATCCTCACCAGCGACAACCACTGGCATCCGCTCCAATAATGTGTTCAATAGAAGCGGAAATTGGTCGCCCATCAACTCGATGAGTTTCATAATTGAATAGGTCATGGTTCTCTCCTCGTTAGCATCAGGCCGCCATCAGACCCTCCTGACAATAGCAACTCTTTCAGATCATCTGGAACTGCAGGTTTCACTGCAGAAGCAGCCGCTAAGACTCGTCTTATTTCCTCAATGTAGTGTTTTAGTAGAAGTCTCATTAGACCAAGCTTTTGACTGTCCTTATCCACCCACAGACTGAACACACCATTTGGGACTGCATAGATGAAATGGCGTGTATCCTCTGTTTCACATAGAACTGTCTGTAGTGAGCTGTTTCGCAGAGTTCTTACAACTCGTTCTGAGGCATCATGAAGTGCGAAAGACATTGCAGCTAGTCGATCATTGGTGAATCCTTCTAGTGAAACTCGGACTCCGCCACTTAATGAGAGGAATACTGATCCGATATTGGGAATACAGTCATGAACTTGACGCAGAAGAGCTCTAAGGGACAGTGCTTGTGAACGGTCGAGTGAGATCATAGAACGGGATACACCATAGCTCGTATCACGACCCTCAGCAACAGCAAATCCCTGCAGCACTTTCTGAGTTTCATCAAGGCTGTAGGAACGGAGTGGTGGAAGTCTTCCATCTACGTGCTCTCTAAGAAGAAATGAGAGTCTGGATAGATTATCTTTCATCTCAATGAATAATGCTGCGAGATTCACTCGGGGTGCAGTTGTCACTGTCAAGAAATAGTCTGGATCATTTGGTAATGAGGCAAGAAAGACCTTGGAGGTGTCAGACTCCATTAGGAGATACCTGAAATCACCATGTATGAGTTTCGCTACTCCAAAGATTGCACATGTTGAGGATGCTACAGCAAAGACCTCATCCTTACTGAACCATACTCCTGCGCTTGCAACAGGGAGACCGTCTTTCTGAATCAAGACGACATTTTCAACGCCAGTGATGGCTTTAATGTTCTGTAGGGTTTCAGTCAGTTCGTCGCTCAAGTCCTCAACCCCGGACGGAAAGTTGGGTTCAATGTAGAATCCATATCGCTACTATATAATCACCACACAGAATCGAAAATAGCCCACACTCACTATGCAAGTCTTGTCCGAAATAATGCCAAAGGATTGGAAATACTATCACATGTGTATTAGCGCAGTGTCAGGAACCTCTTGGAAGACCTCACGTGCAGCCTTCCCCACCTTTGTACGGTTCTTGTCGAATGTATATACCCTGATTACGTCAAGGTATGTTTTCATCATTTCTGCAATATTGGAATACTCAGAGAGGTTATGTGGCACTCTTTTTCCATCAACAATCTCGAAAATTCCTATTTCCATAGGATCAAGTTGGTGTGGATTGTAGGGAACTGATGGCAGAGTGGGAACATCAACTATCACTTCATCGTGATTGACTCCAGCGATAGAAGCTATTTCTTCTTGGATGCTCTCACGGACCTTACTTTTTGTGAGGATCTTGGAAACAAACCTTTCTTGTGTATGAATAACCTTTTCGAAAACAGATTTGTAAAGAATACGGGAGTCAAGGAGATTGACCATCTTTTTGGCTTCTTTTGCATCCTCTGATTCTGAAGGGTCTATATTCCGAACTCTGGATATGAGAGACATATCATCCAATTCTAGAAACTCTTCAGGTGAGGAGAAACTAGTAAGCTCTAGTACTTTGTCTGCAGCTTCAATTAATTTGACTAACATCACTTCAACGCTTCGTACTGTTTTATGATAATAGACATTGAGAAACATCTCATATCTTGCAACAAGGAATGATTCTAAGGCACCTCTTGCAGCAATATCAAATTGCATCTGGTAGTCCTTTGAGATTTCAATGCTATCTATCAAACGATGAATATCAACTAGTCCGTAGTTTACTCCACAATAGAACGAGTCTCGAATTAGGTAGTCCATCTTGTCTGAGTCAATTTGTCCAGCTACAATTCCAGCGATGATTTTGTCTTTTTTGGTCTTCTGGCGACCCCGAACTAGATTACCAATTCGTTTCTTCGAGATTCCATCGGCCTCTAACAAATCACCAAGCTCACTCTTGAGAATTATCCACTCTGTTACATCCTCATGATTCATCCCGCGTTTTTCTATGAGCACTTCCTCAAAGACATGACTGAAAGGACCATGACCAATATCGTGAAGAAGTCCAGCTATTCTTACTTCTTGGAGCTTCTGGTCTCCAAGACCCATTCGACTCAGGAGCCGTCTACCACTGAGTCCTGCAAGGTACATAACACCAATACAATGACCAAAACGTGTGTGTTCTGCTGTTGGATAGACATAGTGGCCACCAGATAGCTGTTTGATTCTGCGTAATCTCTGATAGGGCAATGAATTGATTATTTTGGCCTCAGTTTCAGTGATACCTATGAAACCATGAATAGGGTCGTTAATCTCCATTGCAAATTTCATTTTTCCACCGACTTGAGCAAGTATTACATTTGAGGGTTAAACGATCGAATCTCGCGTACTAGTTCTTCAGCAGTATCTATTTCTGATATACATAAAGGTAGGTGTATACTATCAGCTATTTTTACAGCAAGTGGATCTAGTTCCTTTACACCTTGAAGTATCACTACTGCTGGTTTCACTGCGACTGACGTACCAATTTGACTAGCTTTTATCGCCACCATTGGTGAGCGACCAGTGCTAACATTAGTGAGAATTGCTCCACGCTGAGTTGTTCCTCCATAGAGACGAAGAAGCTGTTGTGGGGTGAGGCTTACGATAGCTTTGATGCTGTCAAGCGCCGTGTAACCATAGATGTCTCTATCGAGTAAGTTACGATGAGTAAGAACTTTGCAGTCGAGATGGTCCACAAGTAACCGTGAAGGTATTGGGAAACCAAACTCACGGCTGTCGAGAATTGCATCAGAAGCGATCTCAGGGGTGATTAGTTTCTCCAAAGCCATGGCTACCCTTCCACCATCGGTTGCATCCATCTCAATCAGTCCCTCGACAAAACGTTTGATGGTTTCAACTCGAGGTGATTTCCGTCTACCACTCTCATAGTCACTTATGACTGAAGGTGAAACATTGAGATGTTTGGCGAGATTCTTCTGGGAGATGTGAAATCTTTCGCGCCACCGTCGCATTACAGCTCCAGGATCATTCTCTGCGAGGCAAATCTCACCAGCCATTGCTTCTGCGAGCCTCCGGAACGCCTCACTGTTGTCCATAATCTGTCTGCCTTTTAGAATCGCTATAAGAGTTGCGTAAACGCTGATTTGAGGATAGTTGATGACTGATAGGTTTGTACCGAAGAACTCAAAGAGGTTGTTTTTTACAACTCGATTTGGTTCTGCAGATGTTTTTCACATTCATAGTTGGTACGGCAGGTTCAGGAAAATCTCTACTCACTGCATCTCTGGAGAAGTGGTTGGTTGGTTCGGACTTGAGCGTGACTGTTGTCAATCTCGATCCTGGTGTCGACTCTCCTCCATATACAAGCGACGTCGATATCAGGGAATACGTAGACTATGGGGACGTTATGAGCTCGTTTGGTTTGGGTCCAAACGGAGCTCTTGTGGCATCATTGGACATGGCTGTTGGTAGTGTCAATGATATGAGAGATGAGATTATTGATACTGACCGAGATTATGTTCTTGTAGACTGTCCAGGACAGATGGAGCTGTTTGCATATCGTAACTCTGGCCCCTTGATGGTGTCTAGTCTCGGTGGAGATGACCCAGCACTCTCTTTGTACTTGCTTGATTCTAATATTGCTCGTACACCTGCTGGATACCTCTCATCAACCCTATTGGGAATCTCAATTAGCATACGATTCAGTCTTCCACAGTTGAATGTCCTAAGTAAGCCAGATATCCTAACTGATGAAGAGGTGGAAGAGATTGTAGAATGGGGTTCAGAACCATATCTGCTTGAAGAGGCTCTCGAATCCTCTGCTGAGGGATTACGGAGGGAGTACTCGAGGTCCATTATGGAGATGCTTGAATCCCTAGACACTGCAACAGGCAGTGTGCCTGTTTCAGCAAAAGACATGACCGGGATTGATTTGTTGTATGGGGAAATGCAACGCATCTTTGCAGGTGGCGATAATCTATACGAGTGATGGCTGTTTGACGAGATACTTTGTCCATATTTCTGGCGAGAACATCAATGTAGCAAAAGCAGAAGTTGATGTGCTAGCTCGCTTGGCTGGGGTTGATAAAACAGTCTGTTGGGATGAACGTATAGGCGTGATTGATGCTCATAATAATCCAACACTGTTCTTCCTTGAGCGAGCCGCCTTGGTCAAAGAGGCCGGAGTTGTACTGGCTGAAATAGATGCACAGGAGGACCTGTTTGGAAGTCTATCTGATGACCTGTTAGTGGATATTATTGGAACAGATGGAACGTTTTCTGTGAGAACTATATCGGAGAAGAGCAGTTTCTCTGTCAATGAACGGCTTGATTTTGAAACTAGTCTTGGTGCACGCATCAAACATGTTGTAGGTGCGAATGTGGATCTCGACAATCCTCAGACACGCATCCTTGTTGTATTCACACAAGATAGCATTCGAGTATGCGAAACTGTTTCGTCAAAACTAAGACCAATGTTGAGAGCTCGAGAACCCGGAAAAAAGGTATTCTTCCACCCTAGCATGATGAACGCCACACTGGCCAGAGTAATGTGCAATCTTGCAGGAGTTACACCGGATGAGGTTGTACTTGACCCATTTTGTGGAGGGGGTGGTATTCTGTGTGAAGCGGCTCATATTGGGGCCAGAACTATTGGAATCGATTTGAATTGGCGGTTGTTGATAGGAAGTAAAGAGAATCTCTCTTCGATTGGTGGTAGTTACGATGTCATTCAAGGAGATGTTCGAAATCTGCCAATTCATGGATGCGATTGCATCGTAACGGATCCACCCTATGGAAGAGCAAGTTCAACAAGAGGGGCTTTGGGTATTGATTTGGTAGAAGCTCTTTTTGGAAGAGTGGATTCAATCCTCCACCGTCGTAAAGGGAGTATATGCATATGTGGGAGCAGTGAGATGAACCTTCAAGAGCTGGCTAAGAATATGGGACTGGTAGTGAATCAGGTTCTTCAGACTAGAGTTCATAGTGGGCTCGTTAGAGAATTACTTACACTTGGATTCTAGTGGTCGACAATTCTCCCATCCTTTGTAGGAGGAGTAAACCAGTTAACAAACTCCTCAAATTCTGAATCAGAGTCAAAAGTGAGTATAATCTCGATAGCGCCTAAAGATGGGAGTTCCTGATTATCATCAATGATTCGCATTTTCTTGGCGAAAGCAGCTTGTTTATCGAAATAGATCTTAGTTGTAGTACCATTCCAATTAGACACCAGTCGCTTTCGAGCTGCATCGATAATTCTAGTTTCGTGGATAGTCTGACGTACGAGATTCATCGTATCTCGGTTTGTGTAGGATTGGGAGATTTCTAATACATCAACATTGTCAGTAGCTGCAAAAGTAGACATGCCTAGAAGATTTTCAAGAGCCTTTTCGATCTTTCCAAGATCTTCTGTGGGATTCACTGGACATGTGATGAAAACTTCCATCTCAAGTCAGCCTCATCACTAGTTTCTTAGATTGTTCTTCGAATTCAGCAAGTGTGCCTTGATTTACTAGCATGATATCACTGAGTGCAATTACTCCCCCCAGACCTACTGAGATTTCTCTGACATCACGCTCTCTAAACACCTCCCAACTAGGAGGTGCATCTTCACGATTTCGTTCGAGAAGTCGGGTGTATCGTTCTTTTGGAGAAGCATGAACACACACAATGACAACCGAATCAGCATAATCATCAAAAACATCGATTTCAGCGATGCTTCTACATCCCTCTATGACAACGATAGCAGAATCAGATGCTTTCAGTTCATCCATACAAAACGCTGCAACTGCTCCGGGACCATTCTTCTCTCGAAGTTCCAACATGACTTTTTTGGTATTCTCTGGGTTTGGTTCTAGACCACGTTTCTGAGTTTCTTCGCGTATCACATCACCCATCACAATAACTGGAATACCAGCATCATGAAAAGCTTGAGCTACTCCGCTCTTCCCTGCACCGGGCATACCAGTCACAATCACCAGTTTCATTTTTCCCACCAGAAACCTCTCGCCTTCGTCTTGTGATTGTCCTTTAAGAATTGCCTTTGAATCAACTAGCGTCACTGTAATATTGTGGATTTGACATATTTATTCACCAATAGAGGTGTGAAATGTGAGTGATGATGTCAGAGCGTTTCTGAGTATTGAAATTGAAAATCAGACGCTGCTATCCCGGGTTAGAACTATACAACAGAGATTGGATCAGACTGCTGCAAAGATGAAAATTATCAAGAGTGAGAATATCCATTTCACTCTACGATTCTTTGGTGATACTCCACTATCAAGATTAGACCAAATCAAGACTCGTCTTGATGAAATTAAATTCAATCCATTTGAGATTGAAGTGGCAGGAGTTGGGTCCTTCCCCAACAAACGAAGACCCAGAATCATTTGGATTGGCGTCACTCAAAATGCACCCAAAGTCCTGAAGCTTAAGGATGAGATTGATTCCTCATTGATTGATATTGGCTATCAGCCTGAGAAGAGAAAATACACCCCTCATGCTACAATTGCTAGAGTACGTCATGTAAAGGATTCAAGACGAATTGCTGACAATCTAGAAAATCTTGCTAATGAAGTGATAGGAAAGATGAATATCACGAAAGTCATAATGATGAAAAGCACCTTAACTCCCTCAGGTCCGATTTACGAATCCCTATGGGAGATCGGAAAGGGCTCTTGAAAAATGATGGTGGGCCGGGGGAGACGTATTCCGATTGGGGAAGTCCCAAGTCGTTTGAACTCCCGATCTCTTGCATTCTGTGACTTGAGGTGTAGTTCCTCAGTCGCCCCAAGCAAGAATCATACCAAGCTAGACTACCGACCCATGCTGCATGAGATATTTGATGTACTCATGACTACAGTTGCCGTATTTCGGACTTAAGATAAACATTCCCTATCCCTGGGGTTCTCATAGATGTTTGGAACACGTGTTCAAAAAAAATCGAGGATTTTACAGAAAGATTCAGACTTATCAGTATGTTCACAATTCCAATCAATATTGCAATCAGAACAAGAGATGGCTTTGTAATGGTCACCGATTTAGTTTACCACGATATCTTTGTTGAACATGTAATGTCACCAGGACACCCGGAGAATCCAGAACGACTGAGAAGTGCGATGAGTTCGATAAATGCTTCAGGTCTATTAGATGATCAAAAAGTGAACCTTTTCATCCCAAAGCAAGCTCCCCTAGATAAGGTGCATCTGGTTCATGGGGAAGCATACCTTGAAGGGGTCAAAGCAAAATCGGAGAAAGGGGGCGGTTTTTTCACTAGAGATACCTATGTTAATTCACATACATATGATGCTGCGTTATTTGCCGCGGGTGGAGGAATAGGGGCTGTGGACCGAATTATGCAAGGGGATTCTGAGAATGCCTTTATTTTGTGCAGACCTCCAGGGCATCATGCTGAGTATGAGAGAGCATTTGGTTTTTGTTTCATCAACAATGTGGCTGTAGCAGCCAAGCATCTTTTACAGAAACAAGATGTTAAACGTGTAATGATAGTGGATTATGATGCTCATCATGGAAACGGTACACAGCGTAGTTTCTATTCTTCAAAAGATGTGCTCTACGTGGGACTCCATCAGGATGGAAGAACACTGTTTCCAGGGTCGGGATTTGCAAATGAAGTTGGAACAGGTGATGGTGAGGGGTACACTGTAAATCTTGCAATGTACCCGGGGGCAGGAGATTCTTCATATGATCGTGCTTTTTCTCAAGTGATTGAACCCATTGTTGAGTCCTATGATCCCGATTTCATCCTTGTTTCAGTTGGTTATGATGGGCATTTCGTGGATCCTTTGACTCAGCTTGGACTCACCTCTTCTGGGTTTGCAATGATGAATTCTAGATTGAAACAGTTAGCTATCTCTCATGCAGAAGGAAGGATAGCATGCTTTCTAGAAGGTGGTTACAATCTTGAAGTCATGGGAATGTGTTCATTGAACCTTCTTCAAGAGCTGGCAGGTACAAGTGTCACGGTATTCGACGATGAATACGAAGAAAGCGATATTGCAGGTGAATACACGGATAAGTTGATTGAGAAGATTGTGGCTGATTCACCTCTGTTGTAGGGGCTATACACCAAAATCTTCCAATAGTGTCTGCATCGAGTCAATATCATCATCATCGATTAGAGTATCAGCTTCAGTTGCTGTCAGTTTTATGTCAAAGCCTAGTTGTTTCTTAATTGATTCTGCGATTGCTGTACCAATTGTTGGTATTCTTGCTAATTCTTCTAGGGGGACCTTGTGTAAATCTGGTAGATTGACCAAATTATGATTATGAAGCATTCTGCCTCTTACTCGTCCAACTCCTCTGAGACTTACAAGCTCCAGAATGTCTGAACGTACTCCATAACGAAGACGTGACCTCAAATTATGAAGGAATGGAATGTGACCAGTTGCGTTGGATATTCTGGAGATCTCTGATGCTGCATATGTCAGCCATTCTGCTGCCTGGACAAATCTGTGGACATCTCCCATTCCAACATTGTATCTCTCTGTGATGTCCTTCTCAGTTTTCTCAGCAATCCAGTCTTGAAGTAAGGATGCTGTCTTCATTTGAGCTAAGAATTCTGCATAAGCACGCGGGCTCTCTTCAATAGGCGGTTCAATCATAAGTTCGTCAAGATAGTCATCCAAAGCAACTTCATATTCTTCAGCTTCCGATCTTGTCACGTATGTGAGTGGTTGGTCTGGGGTATAACATAATAGATGTAGAATCCCCATCATACTGTGACTGTCAGTTCCTGATAAAACATCACGAAACAGGATTGCTGTTTGTGGATCGATGTATAACTGTGAGGTCCTCCGTCCTAGTAGTGTGGCAGTGTACGAACCATCTGGAGTCGTTTCTATCAGACTACCTTCTTCGAGAAAGCCTAAAGCTGATGAAATATGTTGATTAATCTCCCACTGGTCAAATTGGTGAGAGAAAAATGTCGCTGCAATGAGTGAGTCTATCTCTTTGCGGTTTCTTGTCATTTCGACAGCAATAGATGCCAAGAGATGAGCCCGTACTGCACGCGGAGATGCTAGCTTGGAGGTTATCTCTTCTGGTTCTGAGAGAGTATAGTTGTCAATAAGAAAATCATGTTCTGGCTCTGTCCTAGCTATTAGAACTGCTTCTCCATAATCATCATATTTCGGTCTACCCGCTCTTCCAGCCATTTGTTTATACTCCAGAACAGGAATAGGGTAGCTTCCGCGGTCTGGTTCAAAACGTCTGTAATCGCGAATAATCACACGTCTTGAGGGGAGATTAACTCCGGCTGCGAGAGTTGGAGTAGCAACAATCACTTTCAGGAGATTTTCCTTGAAATAATCTTCAACAAGAGCACGTTCTTGATTATCAAGTCCTGCATGATGAAATGCAGCGCCGTTTGCAATCAATCGTGCTAATGTCTTGGAAGCTTCAGGTGCTGAGGGAGCTCTTCCAATCTTGGTTGTTCCTTTAGAGAGTCGGCGCATTGCGTCGTCGGATATGTATCGACGGAGAAAAGGCGCAAGTTTCTTGGCAACTGCAATAGTTGAACGACGACTAGAAACAAAGACAAGAACCTGACCATCTTCATCAAGGGTATCACAGACAACGTCTGCTAGTTCATCTTTCCGCGTACGATTGATTCTCCTTGCTGAGTTTTTTCCATCTCTATAGAAGTTGATTTGTCCATCTAAATAGACACCTTCGCTTAAGGGTACAGGTCTCCAAGTATCTCTCACAAGCTCAGCACCAAGCCACTCAGCAATCTGATTGGCATTCGAGATTGTTGCACTTAGTGCGACTGTTTGAAGATCTTCCACTATTTGTGTAAGTTTTGCCAATACCATCTCAAGAGTAGGTCCTCTTTTTGAATCATTAATGAGATGGACCTCATCAGCAATTACAATTCCAACATCGTTAATCCATTCAGCTTTGTGTCGAACAAGAGAGTCAGCCCGTTCAGTCGTCACGATAACAATATCTGCATCATGCAGACTTCTTCCCGGAGAATCATAGTCACCCACTGACATTGCTGTTGTTATTCCCAACGATTCATACTTCTTGAACTCGGAATATTTCTCTCTGGCAAGAGATTTCAGTGGTACAAGATAGAGCGCTTTTCCACGTCCATCAAGTATTGTTTTGAGCATGCAGATTTCTGCAACCAGTGTTTTTCCTGAGCTAGTAGGTATTGCTAAAACAAGGTTCTTACCATCAAGAACACCTGTTTTGAAAGCGCTAATTTGTGGTGGGAAGAGCTCTGAAATTCCTTGATCTTGAAGGTGTGTGATTATTCTCCTGTTGATATCCAGCTCTTCCAGTCTAATGTTTCTCCTCTCCACAGTGTGCTAGCAACGTAAACCAGCTTGGTCTAGCTTTGGGAATGTCTGATTTTACCCTCGCGTGGACTGTACAGTATCCCCTCAGCCAATAGTTTCTCAATAACTTCTTCAGCGCGTTCACGAGGTAGACCCATTGAAACAGCTCTCTGAATCAGGGCATCTCGGTTTACTGTTGAAGTTCCTTCAGATTCCATGTCGCGGATAGCTTTGATGATGATATCTGAGGAACTCCGCTGCGATGCACTCATCTTAGAAACAAGACTATCAATGTCGATTTTCCCAGTTATCCTGTCAAGTGCAACCATACGAAGAGATTCTTCCATGAGTCGGACCGCTGCTTGGGCGTCTTCTTTAGAAACTTTGGATTGTAACGCCATTCGGGCTCTTGCTTCTGCCAAACGAACAAGTGATTCTAGTTGACGTGCTGTGATTGGAACTGGGGAGGCCCCTCCTTCGGCGCTCTTTCGAAGGTCTACATAGAATTTCTCAATCACTTCTGCAGCCTCTGATGATAGTTGTGGAATGACATAGCGATTTGCGTATCCAATGTACTTCTTCAAGAAATCAGGAGCAATTGTTGGTGTTGCACCTGTACTCTGTATCTTCTTCATTTGGTGCATGTTGAGTATGAATTGTGCAAGTTCACGGTCTCTTGTAGCCTCTGGAACATCAACTAGAATCCAAATTAGATCAAACCTTGAAAGGATGGTGAACGGTAATCGGATATTATCTTGAACAGAGAGTGATGATTCATAACGACCTAATGATGGATTGGCGGCTGCAAGGATTGAGGTTCTTGCATTCAGTGTAGCGACAATTCCAGCTTTTGCGATACTGACTGTGTGTTGTTCCATGGCTTCATGTATTGCAGTCCGATCATTGGGGTCCATCTTATCAAACTCATCTATACATGCTATACCTTGGTCCGACAGAACTAATGCACCGGCTTCCAATGTCATTGCACCGGATTCTGTATCGTGAACAACCGCTGCAGTAAGTCCTGCTGCTGTAGTCCCCTTACCAGAAGTATAAAGTCCCCTTGCGGCCAAGCCCGAAACGAATTTGAGAATCTGACTTTTTCCTGTTCCGGGGTCTCCAATCATTAGTATATTGGATTTCCCTCTAAGACGTGTTCCATCTGGCAGTGTCTTTCCAACACCACCGAATAGAAGGAGTGCAATTGATTCTTTAATTCGTTCATGACCCTGTATAGATGGAGCAATGGAAGCATGGATTCTTTCGTGAACATATGGGTCCTCAGCCAACTCCTTTATTCGTTTCTCGTCTTCTTCAGATATCTCAAGCTGTTCATACTCTTTTTCAGCTATCTCAACACCATTTGCTTCAATGAAAATATTGAATGTCGCAAGCTTTCCTCCTCTTCTGGAGAAATCGGGAGAAGTCTGAAGGGTTCCAGTAACCTTGACTAATTCACCTGGTCTAGATATATCTACAATATCTCCTTCCAAAATGACATCAACAGAACGAGGCATCTGGCCAGGAGGAAGTTCCTCGGGTGATTCTTGGATTCTTACCTTTTGCCAGTCTTTGAACTGTGATTTCTGAGGAATCAAACGCATGGGTGTTTTCTTTGTGCACACTGGACACAGGGCGGGTTCGGTATATCTTCCTTCTTCCTGGGGTTGAGGTATTTCTGCTTGACAGATTCTGCAAAGGAACATTGCTTGAACCAGAAGTGGTTTGACCACACTGGCTCTCATCATGATTCCACTGATGTGTATCAGCTTTCCAATATGACGAGACCGAAGAGCGCGCAATGCTATGTGTTCAGGATAATTTACAAAACGTGTCTTTATGAAACTGATATCAAGACTATTGACATAGTCTGGGTCTTCAACACGAAGTACTGATACCAGAGCATTATCAGACATCTCTAGGAACTTCTGAGGGTCTTCAGCTGCTAATGCCATGAACACGTTATCGAAGCTTGTCAAATCCTGAAAATCAACGGTGAGTGAAATTTCATCATTAATTGACATTTGTTGGATTCTTGACCAATAAGTCAGAGTTCCCTGTTCATCTTTGTATGTTCTTAGGAACTCCTCGAATCTTTCCTGTTCATCATAACTGGACATCTTTCTTAGCCTCGACAATATTCATTATACTAGAATGTTCATTCGTTTGTCAGTATCCGACTCCTTGTTCTTCTTGATTTGTATTTAAGGGCACTAATACTCATTGCTCATTCTGTAATGTTTTGGCGCCATCCAGAGAGTAAATCAATTAGCTCTTCACAGAGCCATCTCTCTTCATAAGCCATCTGTTTTCTCTTTTCTTGATATGCACCCGATTTGGCAACTCGGAGAATCTTTGATAATCGAGTTTCAACCAAGAAAGGGACCATACGTTGTAGTTTTTCGATTTCGTCGTATTTTCTTGGATCTATCGATGTTCTGTCACTCTGTAATCGAAGAACCTTCCTGCTGAGTGCAGTATATAGAAATGGTTGAAATGTCTGCAGCTTATGTGGTTGTTTTTCTTCTTCACGATAGAGATTCTGAAGTCTTCTAAGTGAATCATATGCATCTTCAGGTACAATGTCTACTATATCATGTTTCAGGAACCGTTCTATAACCCAATTAGGAAGACTGGCCCGATCTCTCTTCTTGAAAGGACCTAGTTTGTTGCCCCCCACAATTATCTCAGATATTGGTTTAAGAAATATACACTCCCGAGATTCGTTAAGGAACATCATCTCAAATCGGTTCATCTCATCTTTAGGTTCACTGCAAAGCTTCATGAAATCCCACACATCTTTTTGGACTAGCGGAGATAAAGCCCTTGCTCTGTGATAACGAGCCAGAGTGATTAATCCTGTGTTTCATTTTTGAGGTGTAATCGTGTTGCCAGAGAATCTTTTAAGGGGTCAAGAAAGATGCGTAACAGAATTTGGCAAAAGCGGAAGACTATCACATCTTCAATATTGGATGGGAACTATAAATGGATCTAGACCTGTGGACTGAGAAATATCGACCTCCAACCTTGGGCGAGATTGTTGGCCAAGAATCGTTGATTGAGAGCCTGAAGAAGTTTGTAGAAACCAAAGCAGTGCCTCACTGTTTGTTTGCAGGACCACCAGGTACCAGCAAAACCACTGCAGCAATGGCTATGGCTAGAGACCTCTTTGGCGATTCTTTTGAGCGCAATTTTATGGAGCTCAATGCTAGTGATGAGAGAGGCATCGATGTTGTAAGGAATCAGATCAAGAACTTTGCCAGGACCATGCCATCGGGTGATGCTCCATTCAAGATACTCGTTCTCGATGAAGCTGACCATCTTACGGCAGATGCACAACATGCTTTGAGGCGTACTATGGAGTCCTATGCCGCCTCCTGTAGGATGGTGTTGATCTGTAATTATTCTAGTAGGATTATCCCACCAATTCAGTCTAGATGTGCGATATTTCGTTTCTCACGGCTTAGTAATGATGACATCGCGAGCAGACTCAAGTATATCGCCAAAAAAGAGGGGATTGGTCTTCTTGCAGGTGGAAATCAGGCGATTCTGTATCTTGTTGAGGGAGATATGAGAGCCGCTATCAACCTTCTACAAGCAGCTTCATCTACAGGCCAAAAAGTGACTGACGAGATTGTTTACTCAATTTCAGGTAGAGCGAACCCAGAAGCTGTAAGGAAGATGCTTGATGATGCAAAAGAAGGAAAATATATTGAATCACTTGATAGCCTTAGGAATCTGATATATCAGCAAGGTGTTTCACCTGTGGATCTAGTGAAACAAATGCATCGAGAGATTGAGGGTCTCGGTCTTGATAACAAAGAACGGATGAGTATACTAAACCAGACTGCAGAAATAGAATTCCGTGTGGGTGAAGGAGCGAATGGTGAGATTCAACTTTCAGCACTTCTGGCACGTTTAGGGTTTGGTAGTGATTCTGAATGAACGATGATAGTCTTCCTTGGGCAGAGAAACATCGTCCGAAGAAACTAGATGGACTTGTGGGGAACCCTGAAACAATAAGGACACTAAAAAGTTGGGTTGAGTCTTGGATATCAAGAGTACCAAGTAAAAGGGCTGCTCTTCTAGTTGGGCCACCAGGAACAGGAAAGACTGCATTGGTAGGGGCGCTGGCAAACGATTTAGACATGGAACTTGTTGAATTCAATTCAAGTGATAAAAGGAACAAAGATAGTATAGAAACGTTGGTCTGGAGAGCAGCAGCACAACAGACCCTTGATGGTCGACCTAGACTCATCTTGTTGGACGAAGTGGATGGTCTCTCTGGGACAAGTGATAGAGGTGGTGTTGGGGCCATCCTGAAAGTTATCAAAGATGCAGTACATCCGATTGTAATGACAGCAAATGATCCTAATAGTCCTCGTCTCAAGGACCTGATGAAAGTGTGTCAAGTCTTCAATTTTGGACTTATCGAGAATGATGATATGGAGATAGTATTGAAACATATCATATCTGAAAACGATGTGGAGGTATCTAGTGAAGCGTTAGATGAGATTATTGAGGGTTCAGGAGGCGACCTCCGTGCAGCAATTTCCGACTTAGAGTCCCAAGTAAGGAGTGGTCTAGCATCCCTAGTTGTTACACCAGCTTTCAGGGACTCGAAACGGGGGATTGAGGAAACTCTACGACACCTGTTTGCTTCTGCTGACTCCAAAGTTGCTAGAAGAACATTGTCTGAAACCGAGCTAAATCATGATTCGTTGATCTTATGGCTTGAGGAGAATCTCCATCTCCATCTTATGACCACTAAGGAATTGGATGAGGGATTTGAACAACTTTCTCGTGCAGACATGACGCTTGGAAGAATCATGAGAGACCAGAATTGGAAACTTCTTGCATATTTCTACGATTTCTTGTCTATAGGAGTAGCGATGAGTCGGTCTGAAACACCTTTTCGGCGTGTTAAATATTCACGGCCTACTTGGCCCCTTTTGGTCTGGCAGGGTAGTAGAAAGCGTGACAAACAAGCTGAAGTCTTGACATCTTTGTCGGTAGTAACAGGAGTTTCAAAGAGAAGAGTGCGGCAAACTCATCTTGACACAATTCGTGAAATTATTAGGATAAATCCTAAGAGTCTGAACGATTTCGCGATTTGGTTGAATGTTGAAAAGTCATCATTGGCTCAGAAAAGTAGTCGATGACATTAACAATGGTCCTAATTGAGCGTCTATATTGTTCAAGTTGTTCTCTTAATTGATTTCGAATCATTCTGATTGCGTTTTTGCTTGCCTTCATCTTGAATGGAACAATTGTTTCTACAAGGACCAAGTTTTCTGGAGGTGAAGGTTGAATGCCACTTGCAAGAGCTTTCTGTCCTGAGAGAATTTTGTTGATTGCCTCAAGTTCGATTCTTTCAGTTCCTATCTCTGTAAGTAGTGTGACCATTTTGCGCACAAGTTTCCATAGAAATCGAGTTCCAAAGATATCCAGGAATAATGTATCATTATCATCATTAATGGATATATTCAGAATTGTTGTGTTTGTATTTCGACCAGAATCAGGTTTTGCTAGTTGATTGAAATCTTTAGATCCAATTAGGAGTGATGTTGCCTTTTTGACAACCTCGAGATTCAGTTTTGCCCAAGATTTGTCGAGATAATATCGATAGTGTCGCATTAGTACATCAAAACGCGGAATAAAATTGGGAGGAGCTTCTGTGGATGCCCACAAAATGATATCATCTGGAAGATAGCGATTGATTTTATCAATGTTGAATTGTTTTTCTGTAGTAATCATGACTAATTGCCCAATACTATGAACTCCTCTATCAGTCCTGCCAGAGATTTGTACAGTTTGAGTGGAGTGCTGCTCTTTACTCCATTTTTTGAGAGCCCCAATCAGTTCTCCTTGTACTGTAGTGTATTTCGGCTGATATTGTGAACCATGATAATTGGTACCCAGATAGAACAAACGAGAAAGATAATTCGCCATGTCATGAATACCTCTCATGACTCCCAAAGATTGAACAGGCTTCTTAGTGAACGTGCTCTGAGATCTTCAATCTTGTAACGATAGATTTTGATTCTTCCAAATTTCTTCTCTTCTATAAGGCCTGAGCTCAGTAACACTTCAAGATGGGATTTTGTTGAACTATGATTGAGGTCTACTCTTCGACAAAGCTCAGAGATATTTAGCTCATTAGAAGCTGCTAGTTCCTTGAGTATCTTGATTCTGCCTCGTGATGAAAATATGTCCTCAATAGGAACTTTGGGTGAACTTTCAGCGGTCATCTGTTAGCCTCCTTGGATGTATCGAGTAATCCTGACAGGAATTGCTCCAACATCTCAGCTGGAACATCCGAGAACCCAATAAGAGTAGTCTGACCTCTCTGACCTGAACCTGATTTCTTTGCATCTATTATACCGTGAGAATGAAGATCTTGGACCCACTCCCAAATCTGAGTGTGGGCTCGTGGTTCTTCATAGTATTCCTCACATATTGAGCGATACATTTCTTCAACTTCGCCTATTGTGACATATGCACTACGAATCTCCCGAAGCTGTCTTGCTGCTGCTAATAGTAGAAGTTTGTGCTGTGTAGGAAGTGTTACAAAAATCTCCTTTCTAAGCTCAGGATGGGTGTCTGTTTTTGCACGACGTGCATAATCAGGTATAACTACATCTACTTGGTCACTATCAGCGCCTTTGCCAGCACGCCATAAGAGCTCAATTGCATATCGTGCATCACCGTGCTCGGAAGCAATATCACAAATGACTTGGATTGTTTCATCCATGACTGTCTTCTTCTCAAAAGCCATTTCTACACGGTCTTGGAGTATGTCATGAAGTGCGTCACGTCTATACCTCGAGAATCTGAGAACATTGCGTTGTAGGGTGCTTCGTGTACTAGAGTCTAGAATGTCATCATCAAGAGGGATTTTTCGACCAATTCCTATAATTGAGAGACGTTGTGTTGCGTTAAGTCTATCATCCATAAGTCGTGTGAGATCATAAAGAATGTCAGCACCTCTCTGCCTTATGAAATAGTCCAGCTCATCAAGGATAAGGAGAAGATATCGATCTTCTTCATCGAGAATCTCCACTAGCATTTGTAGTAATTCGTCAGGTGAGTGTCCACGTCTAGGAAACTTAGGTTTGAATTCTCGTAGTGCTCGAAGAAAAACTAGGTATGCGGTCTTGTTGACACGGCAGTTAATGTGAATACTATGAAGTCTGATATTTCGCCTTTTTGCAGCTTGAATCATCTGTTCAGAAAACCGTTTTGCTACTGCCGTCTTCCCGGTTCCTACAGGCCCCTCAATGATGAACTTGTGACTTGTTCGACCTGGTGAACTGATTAGGGTCTTAAAACTTTGAACAAGTGTCCTAATCTCAGATTGTCGATGAGGAAGACTTTCAGGCACATAGTCGATAGATAAGAACTGCTCTGATTTGAATACACTACGTCTGCTGAGTTCATCTTCAACATAGTCGTGAGGCATGACAGTCCAAAAGCAATTCTACTGATGCACCTTAAAAGCATTTGCGGAGCGTACGATTAAATGTATACCAAAAGGGGAGGTTGCCGAAAGTAATGGCGAGCTCCTAACTCAAGATCCATATCATTGTCATTTCTGACTCATAGGGGTCATAGCAATCATTGCTCGCCATGGACACATTGGTTTATTATCCCTTAAATCTGACGAAAAGCAGTGGTGCGACCGCCGGGATTTGAACCCGGCTTGGAAGCTTGGGAGGCTTCCGTCCTAACCAGGCTAGACCACGGTCGCAATTCCAAAACACGATTGTTTCTGGTTGCGATTTAAGATTATTGATATTTTCCGCTGTTGGGAAGCTTCCGTCCTGACGTTCATTGCAAAGTAGACAAACTTAGACATGTGTCCTTTGTCCCAAGTCTGAGGAGCTCCCTCGAGAGTTCAGAGAGTCGATAATTGCTTCTGAAAATTGTAAACAGCCTGCAAAATCTTCACTTAGAGAAAGAAGTAGTAGAATTGTACGAGCTCATATACTTACATCAGCATGAAATGGTATGACAGGGCTAAGTATGTGGACTAGGGCCTTGGACAAGACTCGACGTGCGCGACTGAAAGCCCGAAGGAAGAAGTCTTCTCAAGGGAAGTCCTTACTCTCCACAAAGGAATTGACATCAGGTTCTGGAGAGTCCGCGGCTGTTCACTATGTCCAATCGGACCTTGTCAAATTCAATGATGAATCTGATGAGAGTGATGATGACCCCGCCGTGGTAAGAACTGTGGAAACTCTCGCTGTCGTTGGGAGTGATGCTTCGACAATAGAACAGGAGAAGGAAACCAGGTCTTCAGGAGAGATTCCATCTCGATGATAGTTGACAAAGCCCTTGCTAAGTTTAGCATTTTCTCGAAAATGTTGGATGGTGGTGACACCGGCAAGGGAAGGGCGGAACACAGAAGTTTCTTGGTGTTGTGGTTCACTCACCACAAAATGTAAGATTTAGGTCAAAAGCATACTCTTACGGCATGAAAACACGCACCACTTTGTCATCTGTGTCAAGAATATTTTACCAAATATCACTCGGATAGGTTGGGACAAACCTGTATGCTTATCTTGAACATATTGCCAAACGCCAACTTGGAGTCTTAGCTATGTCCGGTAATAATGAAAGAATCGAGTTCTGGCAAGGCAATCAAGCTTGTGCAGAAGCTGCTATTACGGCAGGTTGTAGATTCTTTGCAGGTTATCCAATCACACCAGCCTCAGAGATTGCGGAAATTATGTCAGTAAAACTTCCAGTGATTGGAGGTACATACGTTCAGATGGAAGATGAGATTGCTGCTATCTCTGCTGTAATTGGCAGTTCTTGGGGAGGATCTTTGTCGATGACAGCAACCTCGGGTCCAGGATTCAGTCTGATGCAGGAAAACATAGGATATGCCATTATGACAGAAACTCCTTGTGTTATTGTAGATGTTCAGAGAGCTGGTCCAAGTACAGGACAAGCTACGAAAGCGGCTCAGGGAGATTTTATGCAAGCACGTTGGGGGACTCATGGAGACTATGAGAGTATTGTACTTGCCCCCAACTCCGCACAAGAAACATATGAACTGACGTTGAAATCATTTGAGCTATCTGAGAGACTACGCCATCCTGTCATTCTGCTCTCAGATGAAATTGTGGCGCATTCACGGGAAAAGGTTGTTGTTGATAGAAGCAAGGATAACTCGGTGAAAAGGCGATTCGCAAAGAGAGGAGATATGTCCTTTGGTGAGATTGATGCTGATGGACATGCGATGATGCCGAGATTTGGCGATGGTCATGATTTGCTCATTACAGGATCGACCCACAATGAGTCAGGACTACGAAAAACTGCAGACCCAGAGGTGCATGATAGACTGGTCCGTAGATTATCAGCTAAAATTCAGAACAAGCATGAATTATTGGAAGATTATGAAATTTCAGGTCCTGATACAGCTGAATGGGGTGTTGTTTCATATGGTTCAACATCTAGATCAGTGGATGAACTGATGGCAATCACATCGGAACCCACAGTACGGTCTTTCAGAATGAGAACATTGTGGCCGTTCCCTGATGATGCATTAAAGAAATTTGCTAAATCTGTTGATAGGTTGTTGATCCCAGAACTTAGTCTTGGTCAGCTGTCAAGGGAAGTGAGTCGAGCGGTAGAAGGGTTGGTGGATGTTATTCCCTTGAACAAGATTGGTGGCGGCCTCATGATTGAACCAGATGAAATTCTTCGTGAAATGGTCAAGTCTTGAGGATTATCAATATTGTAGTCACTCGTCGATATCACAATCGTGATGTTTGTTCGCATCCAAACCCTGACAGATATTGAATAATTAACTGTCTTGAGATATTGACTGCTGATGCTGAAGGTAAAATTATGAATACCTGGTGATACCCACATGGGAAGTGATGCAATTTGGGTTGTGTTTGGGTTGACGTAGCCAGTCATTGCAAAAGGCGTTAGTTCGTCATCACAAAATATGGATATCTCAACCAAAGAGATTGATTGATTATTATCATCTTGAACATCTATTTCGAATTCTAGGATTTCGTCATAGAATGAGTTTGTAACTGAAACGTTAGCCTCCATTGTTCCAAAAACAATCAGGTTGATTTGTTGAGTGGGTGTAAACTGATAGTATTCACTCATAGGTGAGATGTTGACAACGTGATGTCCTACTGAGATGTTATGCCAGATTGGGAATGTCAGGAAACTGGTTACACTTGGTTGAACATCAGATGCCTGCGAAAACTGCATCATTTCATCTGTAAATTGCAATTGTATTGATTGATTCCAGTCAAGAGTTGGTTCGATGAGGAATTCTATTGTGACATTGTCACCTCTTGTCACATTCCAAGAGGATTGGGGTGCTGAAAATTGTAATGAGTTGGCAACTACATCTACGACAGTTGTTACTTCAGCATTTTGGTATTGAGGATTGATTGCTGTGAGATTGATATGATAAAACCCTGGACTAACATTGAAAGGAATCATGTCTGAATATCTACCATTTCCCAAATCTGTCAATAATCCAAAACCAAAGCTTGTAGTCCATTGGACTATGCTATCATTTACGGGTTCTGAGTCTATATCCATGTGTTCAACTATAATTTCAGCCTGCTCGACGTGACTTCCATCAGGTGACTGACAATATACTGGTCCGGGTGACGATATTATTGTTAGATTGGATGGAGCTGGAAGAACTGTAATTTGAAATGAATCTGCAAATGGAAGAAAATCCTCGTTTCCATAACCCGAAACAGACAGGTTGTAGGAGCCAGGAAATCCAAAAGAGTCACTCCAGTTGAGATAGACCATGCCTTCTGAAGTTGGGGTTGTATTCGAATGAAACACTGTTTGTGATTCTGAGTCTTCAACATGAAGATTGACTAGCTCTCCAGAGTAGACTACATTATTATTGTGAGTACTTGCAATCTTTAGTGGAATAGATGTATTCAATCCATATTGTACTGATAGAGAAGACAAAGGAATGGTGTCGAGATGTCCTCTGTTGATTGTTATTTCGATATTATCGCCAGCGCTTTGATACACTGTATCGAAGATTTCTACTGTGAAAAGCGCAAAGGCTTGAGCTCCTGATTCATTAGGGGCAGTATGTTCAGGTAAGATTGTATATGATGAATTCAGGTAGCGAACTGCAGGAAACGGGGGAATGTAGTATTCGTCCGCATAAGACGGTCCAAGATCAGTCACAAGAGCAAATGAAACATAACACCATCCCTCGTCGCTGAAATCTGCAATAAGTTTAGCAACCATGTTAATGGTTTCTCCAACTTCATAAACTAGTTTGTCTGTTTCAAAGTATTGAAAATCGAAGTAGAAGGCTGAAACTGGGATTACGAAGCATGCAATAAGGAGAAGAGCGATGGGTACAAGTGCTGTTTCTTTTTGTTTCACCAGACTACACCAGAAAATCGTCGTTATCTTTCCTAAAAAACAGCACATGGATTCAACGGCAGGTTTAATTCACACTTGCATGCCGTCAATTATAGGCTCTAGCAAATAGAGGTGTATCATCAATGGTAATTAGGCTAAAGACAGCTGTTATAGATTCTGTTGAAGAAACTGAAACTAGAAGATTGAAGATATTGAAGGTGTCTTCGAAAAGTGATGGTGCTACTCTCACATTGGAGCTGCCTGATGCAATATGTGACACGTTGAACACCAATGATTCCATCACTGTAGTTATTGATTCTAAACCGATTACGAAAGGTGAAAAGGCGAAGCTATACGTTGAAAGCGGTGTCTTCAAGAAGATAGAGAAAAATGGTTTGGAGGTAATTGGATCAGTAGGCGGATTAAGATTGGTCTTCACTCTTGGGAAAGCTACTCCAAGTCAGAGTAATATTTTCAACTCTGAGCGATTCTTCCTAGCAATCATGTAAGCCTATGTTCGAAGAGGTTCTTACTTGATTACTTTCGGTCATCTCTCTTTCTGACCAGACCGAAAAGGACTGTTCAATACCAGTTATAGTTCACTTAGACAGACTAGTCTTCTCTGTGAGCGTATTATTGGTATCTGAAACGTAGTTAGGAATGTTTGTGCACACTCTAACTGGGTGTGGTTTTTGACTGATGGAACATGTGAATCTCGTTTAACGAATTCGAAATCTTGTCCTGACTGTAGCGGTTTTCTTGTCACTAGTCAAGGACATATAGTATGTGCTGAATGTGGTTTGGTACTCTCAAGAGAGTATGTCTTGCCCACATACCAGATGGGAGAGAGACCAAGTGGTGATTCTCCTGATGCAAGTATGTATGTGTCTTTGGGTAATCGGATGCATATTGTAGATGGCCTTGGTAGCTACATCGGTTTTCACAAGGATCGATACTTCCAAGATGCTCAGGGACATGCATTGTCTGGAAGAAAGCAAAAGAAGTTCAAACGCTTGAAGACGATATACAGTACTAGAATCAGAATTGGTAAGAATGAGGCGAAGTACAGAGCTCTGCGAACCCTCAATCATGTATCAAAGCTTCTCATGATCAATGAGCAAGTTCGTGATCGGACTGCCTATCTGTACAAGAAAGTGGTGAATGAAACAGCTGGAAATGTGAGTAATAACATTCTGCTGATAGCAGTCTGCCTTCTTATGGCTGTAAGGGAATTCAAAGAAGAAGCTCCAATAACACTTGATGAGATAGCCGATGTGTTTGAGAAATGTGGACACCGGGTCAATGTGAGAGCGATTGTGCGGGAAGCGCTTAGGCTCAAATCACTCACAGGTTACTCACCTGAGATACGGAAACCAGAGGATTATGTCCCAAGAGTGCTGTCTATGTTGATGAACAGCCCAAGAGTAGTCAGCAAGGTTCAATCAAGAGGTTGGGAGATAAAGGACTATGAAAATGCTCTCAGAAAAAAGATACTAGAAGTTCTCAAGATGATACCTGCTTCAAAGAGAGGTGGAAGGAACCCTTTCATATTCACAGTTTCAGCTGCTTATGCAAGTGATAGACTGATTGCTGTGCAGCATGGAAAACGAGCTGTTCTAACTCAGAAGCTTGCATCGACTGCAACAAAAGTGGCTGAATACAGTATCAGAGATCACTTCGGGATGATGAAGAAAGTCATTGAGATATCTCATGCAAGCATCCAGTGATGTATTCCCTAGGAGATTATCTAGTAATTCTCTGAATAAAAGGTAGAATCTATGAGGTGGTTTATTGGGTGAACTCAGATATCTATGTGATTCAATGTCCTAGTGGACGTTGTGAGAAATGTCCCCAGAAGATTAATCGCGGTTGCCAGAAGCTAGATGGCATTAGAGAATCCGGAAACGTGGAAATAAAATTGGTGTTGGTTGAACCCGAAAGGGGTTTACTCCACTTCTGCGATTCAATCAGTAACATACAAACTGAGCCTTCTTGGAAGACTGATGGGTGGGAAACTTTCTTCGTAGGTCCAAATAGCCATCTATTCGAAGGGGTAGATAATCTCGTGGCTATTTACAAGGTTGGACCTTATCTATCCATGTTCAGGCGGAATGAAAATAATCAGACAGAATATATTACAGCTCCATTGGTTAGAACCGCTCTAGAACACTCACTTATTGAAGAGTTGAGTCACAAGTCGGTGTATTTTGGAGATAAAACATCTTCATTAAGAAATGGTATTACTCAGAAACTGAAGCAGGTTACAGATGATGTTTCGAAACACATCATGAGTCTAATACCTGAAATTAATGAAACTACGAGAAAGAATCTCTCAGAGATTGTTGCTCATCGTCGTAGCGTTCTTGGTCCCTTAATGCCCATTGTACTTGATGATTTCGTAGAGGAGATATATCTTGATAGTCCAGGAGTGCCCGTATATTTTGACCATCAGAAGTATGGTAGATGTATCACTACTATCACTTTTCGAAAACATGATGTGCCAAGGATTATCACGTTGATTCGTGCTGAGAGTAACTTTCACCTTGATAGAAGTAATCCATCTCTCAAAATGAATTTACAGATTCAAGATGCATCGTTGCGTTTCTCTGTGAGTATACCACCGCTCAGTCCGGATGGTTTACACCTTGAGATACGTAGGGCGAGAAACCATCCATTCTCAATTAATGATTTGATAGAAAACGGTACAATGACACCTGAAGTTGCAGCAATTCTACTTTTTGCTGTTTCATGTCGGTTCAATATTACAGTGACTGGGGGTCCAGGAACCGGGAAGACTACCTTGTTGAATGCATTAGATTTGACTACTCCAACATGGTGGAGAAAAATCTACATCGAGGATGCCATTGAGAGTAGAAAGCAGAGTAATCATCATCAAGTTCGATTCATGGTAGATCCCATGGATGAGCAATTGGTGAAATTAAGCAAAAGTGATGAGATAATCAAATGTCTTCACAGGTCACCAGACTATCTTGTACTTGGAGAAATTCAGACTGCTGAGCATAGTAAAGCTCTATTTCAGGCGATTACTGCCGGTCTCAGAACTATCCAGACCTGTCATAGTGAGTCAGCTTCAAGTCTCATTTCTAGATGGAAGCTAGGACACGGAATCCAAGATGATAATCTTGCACTGATGGATGTCATAGTCACCCTCGAAAGACCAAGACCAGGTGAGTCAAAACGAAGAGTAAAGGAAATTTCTGAAATCCGGAGAAAAAACGTTAATGGCTTGATAGAATTTGCAGGCCTCAACAATGTGTATGATAGTAGTAGAGAGGATATCGATAGCTGGGCAGATGATGGGGCATTCATAACGCGAGCAAGAGATATTGGAGTTGAGAGTCATGTTCCGGCTCTAAGTACCTTGATTGATACTGTTCGTCATAGTGTGTACCATTCTAGTCTTGATATGTTGAGTGAGAAGATGTGGTCATATGGACATCCTATGAGGTACGTAGAGCGCACAACATGATCTGTTCCTTTTTGGGGGCTTTAAAAGGAGTCGAATTAACATGAGTTAAAGGTGGAAATCTTTGACGAAGGATGATAGTTTGATTCATGATGAGCAGGGAGGTCCGTTGGTTGAGGAAAGTCTGCTCCTTGGTTTAGCAGTTGTTACTGTTTCAATTGTGATAGCGGTCATCCTTCAGGCTACCGGATGGGCACAAGATGTTGTTGAGGGATTACTTCAACTTCTTCAGGATAGTTGGAGCAGTCTGACACAGTTATTCGGCACACCATAACAATACTGTTCTAGTTATGGGGAAAGGCTTATTTGTGGAATTTCTGACGAGCCTTCTCGCGCTCCGGACAGGCATTCCATTCACGGCTCCGGTAGAGTGTTGTATATTTCTATACAATAACACCGATTGTAGTCCGGCCCAGCATGGGGGACTCTCGATCCTCCGACCCGGGTTCAAATCCCGGCCGGAGCACCATCTTTCATTATTAGCCTACGAGATATCTTCGTCGAATGATTGGAACTGTTGAAATCCCAACAGAAGCGATAAGAGCTATTGTTAGACCCATAATGCCAACTCCTTGTAGTGACATTACATCAGCTATTGTTACTTCGATTATGAACGAGCCACTAGTTGAGATGATTGAGCTTGTTGTTTCCGACTCATAGTATAAGACATAATTACCACTAGTAGCAGGGATTCTAAGATGAAGAAAGATTATGCCTCCTTCAGTGGTTTCAGCATTGAAATTCGAGTTCAACCAATCAAAGTTAACTTGGACATTCTTTAGGGTCGATCCATTATAGCCTCTTAGTGTGAGATGTACCGACAATTCGTGGAGAGGGGCTACAACTTCATAGAAACCAAGTTCTAGTCGCACAGGCATTTGACTAGTTACTTGGAGGTCATAATCAAACTTGACTGATGATTCAAAGAGTGTGTCGTTCCCATCATAAAATATGGAGATATTGTATTGTTTCTCGATGAATGGAACAGAGAAAGAGAAAATTACTCGACCATTTGTATCAGTGACATCCGATAGTTGGATTTCATCATCTATCAGGAACTGGAGTGGTCTAAAGGAACAGTTTCCAGCCCAGTCGGTCATCTGGAGTTCGATAGAAACCTCTTGGCCAGGGGATGCATAGTGTTCAACATTGCATTTTACTAGTGATATCGTAGGGGTAGACCAAGCTGAGAAAGTAATACTTGAACTAGTATTCGTTATGAACGAGTTTTCTGTGATTTCTATATTGAGTGTGTGAATCCCAGCAGGACCTTGTAATTCGTATTGAAAGTTGGTGGTAGTTTCAATTGGACTTGAAGGAATTGTGAATCTCTGGTTGGATGTGGAGTCAATAATTGAGATTAAGGAGTTGGGAATAGCACGACCTAGTAGATCAGAAACAGTGATTTCAATATCGACGCTGGAACCAATCCCGACTGATTCAGGCACCTCAATAAGTATCTGAGCAGGACTTGTTACAGAAAAAGATGATTCGAGATAGGATTCAGAATATCGTTCAGTCCCGTTGTAGCGTATTATTAGTGAATGAGTCCCAAGTGTGAATCTTTCATCAATGATGATATGGAAATGGCCAATTCCAGAACTGTTGGAAGTGGTGATAAGTAGGGGGATATCATCTAGGAGTAGTTGAAGAGATTCGTTTGGTATTATGTTGCTTGTTTCATAGAGTTCAGCATACAGATCTACAGATTCATCGAGTCCGATTTCGTTGGGAAGAGGGTTTTGAAGAATGAGAGAAGTTTGTATTTTTGATATTTCGACTGTGAAATTAAATTCTGATGCGTCGAGAGAATTGATCAAGTCTTGATTGTACACAACACGAATGTGATTATCTCCCAATGTAATCCATGAACTGTTACACATGATATCAAAATGGATACCTCCAGACGAGTTCGTTGTGCCTATTGCAAGTGGTGTATCATCCTTGAAGATTGTCAAAGTTGCATCTGATATTGGATTATGTGAATCATCAGTCAGATGAAGTGAAAAGGATAGGTAGTCACCTGGAGCCAGTATATCAGGAGTTTGGTCAATCTCAATGTTGGTGGATGATAGTATTACCAGCGTTGTCCATTGGTATGAGGGTGCTAGAGAGAGAGACTCATTGCCATAGAATGTTGCATTGATTATTGTAGGTCCAAGGACATGATCTGAGGGAATATTCCAAGAAATGGAGGCAATGCCATTTGCATCCGTCTTGTCAGAGCCAATGAGAGAGTCGAATGTCTGGTCATAGAAGTATATTCTCTGGTTTGATACAGGGTTTCCATAGCTACCATTCTGAAGAAGAGTGATTGTGATTGTTACTGCATCCCCTCTAACAACCACTGCTTCACCTTCTGCTGAAACCGGTTCAGTGTTGAACACGATCAATGAAAGTAGAACTATGAATATTACCGGGAACCAGTACGATTTCCTGATGATATGTACCCCCTTGGGGAAGTTACAGGTATTTCTCACAATCTGATTTGGTGTACCAGTTCTCCATTCAGTTTCTGGGTTTTTATTCTCCTATAGAGTGTACATTGATGTATAATCTGTTTAGAGGTGTTCTTATGCTCAACAATGGTACGATGGTTCGGTTCCGTAGGCAATCATTCTTGGGCTAGAAAAAACAAGATGAGGATTTCGTAGATGCCATTTCATTTGCCCCGAAAAGGAGGATTAGGATTGGTTTCTTATGATTCACATAGAAAACCAAGGTCATGGCTGAGTATAATCTGGACGATTGGAAATCTATTTGCCGGATTGTATTTGTTAGCGGTTTACTTGTTGCCATTGACTGGATTGGTTAGTCAACCATTGATTCCTCTAAAGACGGTTGTTGAAGTGACCATCTGTTTGATTCCAGTAATAACAGGATTTGTGTTGACTGTAAGAAAAGTTCGTCTTCAGAATCCTTTGGTTTCGGTAGAAGGTAGCACATTATTGATTCAACTTGGTGACCATGTGATTGGGACCTGCTGTCTCGATATTCTGTCCGTATCCGGTTCGGTGTATCTAGACGAAAATGGAAAACCAAGGTATAATGAGAGTATGTTATTGGCAATGAGGGCAGGAATGGACAAATCGGTAACAATGGCTTTTGAAGCGGGTGTATCTAATGGTGAACCGTTCTTGTATATCTTCATAACTGCAGTTGGACATAGCTTGAAGCAAATTCAGGAGATTCTGAGAAGAGAAGCAACCAGAACTGAAGCAATTCTTTTGTCTTCTCTGAACAATGTGGAACTGAAACTTCTGGAGGGTGATTTACTGCAAGATGTTGTTTTGACGCATATGGAAGGGGTATACATAGAATCTCAAGGGATAATCCTCAATGAGAGAGTAAAATCGATGGGAATCATAACCTTACAAGGATTACCCCGGACATTCCCAACACAGGATGCTTCTCAGGTAGGGACATTCATTTCAACTGTACTCAGACAAGGGTATACAACAAGCATGACCTGTGTGTTTTCTTCAGCTAAACCAGGGAAAGAGAAACGTACACTTGAAAGTCAATGGAAAAATATCCAAGCAAAGGAAAAGCGGAAGGAAGAATCGCTTCAAGACTATGCAGAAAAGAAAAAACTAGTGACTCGTTATGAAGAAATTCAAGATAGGGCTGGTTGGTTTGATACTACAGTATACTTCAAAGTGAATACATCAGCTACAAGTCATATTGAAGCTGATCTAAATGGAGTAGTTGGGCTAGTCCATGCCATTTGGGGTGGTGGTGATTCAATCAAGCTAAGTAAGCAGAAGTTGTCAAAACGGACAGCGTATAGGATGCTATCTCGTCGTCATTTGAAACGACAACGTATGCATATAGCTCGACTGTCATCTTTTGTAAACACGCCGATTCAACAGCTTCCAGCTATCACTCCAAGACATGCACCGACATTTCCAGTTCCTGCTAAGGATTTGTTGGACAATGAACTTGTTATTGGTGAAACAGTCTTCGGAGGGCGACGTTTATCAAATGCTGGATTGGAGGTTGATTGGTTAAGGGAGCATGTTACGATTTTGGGGGCAACTGGAACAGGGAAGACAACTCTTGTGAAGCATCTTATAGCTCAGTTAAGTACGGAAACGGATGTACCTTGGTGGATATTTGACGTCAAGGGGTCTGAGTATCTTAATCTGGTTGGTCATGGCGAATCAGAAATCCTAGTTCTAAGACCAGGTCTTGACTCTTCTTTTGTAATCAACCTTATCGACTCTGAGATGGCAAATGATGAGAACCATGCTCATTCTACATTTGTGATATTGAGAGAGCTGTTGAATGAAAGAGGCGATTCTTCTGAACTTTCTCCAGCAATGGAAAAACTCCTGCGTGATTCAATAATGAAAATGGCAGTAACACTGGATCAGGGTAACTCAGTTCAGTTTCTAGTCAAGATGATTTCAGAGGTTGCTGGTAATGATCGTATAGGAAGCATGACCAGAGATGCGTTGCTCAATCGCCTTGAGATAGTGACTCGCGAACCACTAGCATCAATCCTTGGAGATGATACAGAAACTGTTCGATTTTCGGAACTACTAAACAAGCGTGTTATCTTCGATCTTTCGTATGTTGCACGAGTAGGGGGAATGGATTCTGCAAGACTCCTCTACAATCTTGTTGCTAAACGAATTTTCGAAAGTGCAATGAGAAGAGGTGTCACTGAAGGTTTACATCATGTTGTTGTGTTAGAAGAAGCAAGTAATCTCGTGCCTGAAAGCTATACAAGACATTCAGCAGCAGATGTGACGACTGGAGAATCTATGGTGATGCTACAACGGGCTACCGGACAAGGCGTTGTTGTGATATCAACTAGACCCAATATCTCTTCGAACATTTTAGCGAATACTTCAACTAAGATTGTATTTCGATTGCCTTATGATAGTCAAGTTGGTGGAAGATTCCTTTCTTTGAACGAGGATCAAGAACAGTATCTTCGCACGATGCAACGAGGAAGAGCCTTGATGAGTATACCTCATACTGAAACCTTTGAAATTGTCACACAACGGTTTTCTGAAACTTTGGTGCAGGAGAAACCAGCAGATTCTATTGAACACAGTTCCATTCCAACAGTTGAAACTCCTGAAACAGATGATGCGAAAGATTTGGTGAGCGACAAAGAAGTATCTGAACCAGACCAAGACTCCAAGGCTCAGACCCTTGTTTTCAACAGAATTGACAGACTTGGAAGTCATGTTGTTGCATTTTTAGCATCGGAAGGATGGGCGACAGAAGGTGAAATCCGAAATCTTCTTTCAGTGTTGGATTCTACCGTAGTGGATGATGATATTTCGGAGGTTATTCGAAATCTTGTATCATTGGGTAGTGTTGAGAGAGAAGCCTTGGCGCTTGTTGATGGTGGATTTGTATTTGCCCTCCCTGGAAAGGCTTTGAACGCAGTCAGGCGTGTAATTGTTGAGTATATATCTGGAAAACTTGGAATAGAGTATAATCCTTCGACCTCTTCTGATAATCCTGATTGGCCAGATATTGTCCTTGAGGACAGGGCTGTAATTGTAATTCCTCAGCATCTGAGAGCGTCATCTATGGTTTTGACATTAGATGGGATTCGTAATCAAATGAGTAAGCTTCAGAATGGTGTAAGCGAACTCATTGTTGTTGTCAGAGGCAGTGTTGCTGCTGCAAAGCTGAGAGAATTGATGGATTCATCGGAGGAGTTCAATGATGTTAGTGTTGTTTCAGCATTTCCTAAATCTCTGGATTCGATTATTGAAGGTTTGACTCACGAACCCGTTTTGTCTGAAGAAGCCTCCATTCAAACACAACTGGAAGAGAACACTGATTCGGACAAGCAGGAGGACTTGATTGGTGCGATGCACGATGTAGGTTCTGCAACCAATCGAGCAATTCAGATTCGGCTGTGGTTTGGTCTGATTCAGGATTTGGTTGACATATCCAACGGCCAAGTCAAATGGGAGGAGCTATTGGAATTCATTGAAACCACTGCTCTACAGTCTTTGAAAGGAAGATCAGCTCCATTAAACATAGAAGAAGGAAAACGTGCTCTGACAGAGTTGCTGGCTGATGAGGTTTTAATTGCATTACGTGTCAATGATAAATCCCAGTTTGTCGAGCTTGCAGAAGGCCTCTGGTTGGTGAACTCGTCAGTTCTCAAGAGTCTGAAAGAAAAGGCGATAACCAAAATAGAGCAAGAGCTGAAGAAACACCATTCAAAGGTGTCTAAGAATCATGGTTACTACGATCTTTGTGTTGGGAATATTTCGTATGTCATATTTCCAAATCAGCAACAACTGAATACGCTTCTTCATTTACATAGTGATATTGCTTGCAGGACCTGTAAATCAACAAAGGTTGTTTGTGTTTTAACCGCATCAGAGTATCTTGAAGAAAGTGAAACGACACCGAGTAATCTAATCGTTAAGACAATGGATGACAATATGTCAGCCCTTGTAACATGAACTACGATTGAATTCTTGTGCAGATTATTGATTCATTTTTTAACAAAGATTTGAGACGGTTAGGAACGGTCAGATTGAAGATAATGACCTCTCTATTTTGTCGAGCAATTTCAAGAAGTTCGCTCACTTTCTTCGACATGCCACCTGTGACATCAGTATTGGTTGAAGGTCCTGTTTTAGCTAAAATGGCTTCCTTGTTTTCTTGATTTATTAGGGGTATGTGTTTGGCTGATGGATTCAATTTTGGGTTGTCATCCAAAACTCCATCAACATCAGTTCCAATGAGGATAGTCCCTGCGTTCATCTGTTGCGCAAGGTATACTGCAATTGTATCACCACTGAGAATGGATACAGTACTCTCTTCATCAAAACAAACATCTCCATGAGTTAATACAACAAGCCCATTATCTAGTGCCCTTCTGATAATACTGGTTGGAAATTCGTGTATCTGGCCATTTCTTAATGTCACACAGGTAAAAGGTGCTATGATTATTGTTGGAATTCCTTCTTTGTTTAGTACTGTTTCTACAGATGTTGCCAGTTCGGACATATTGTGGCGTATTGGTGGAATGCCCCTCACAAGAAGTTCTTTGGAACTATTAGGATTGGCAAAACCGTATGAATGAGCAGCTTGATGACCATGAGCTCCTCCACCAAGAACAATGATAAGTTCACCTCTGTGTGTCTTTAGTTCTTTAGCAATACGGCTCAAGTTTGATTCGTTAACTTTTGGAGGAGATAAGTCCTTGTAGGTTATTACAGATCCACCTAGTTTTACAATTGTGAGGTGTTTCAATTGTATCACGTGTATCCAAGGTATGAGTCATGCTTATGGACGTTGCTTTTCTCAGGGATGTGATATGTCACACACAAGACAAGCTTTTTATCCACTTCAGATTTGGAACCTTCGGACACCTCGCCAACATTGAGGGATTCTTAAATGACTCAAAGAGCAAGAATCAGATTATCTAGCACAAGCACAGAACACCTAGATGGTGTGTGTAATCAAATCAAGAGGATTACTCGCAAGACAGGTGTCCGAATGGCTGGTCCAATACCTTTACCAACTCGCAGAATGGTTATACCTACGAGAAAGACTCCTTGTGGTCAGGGATCCGAGTCTTGGGATAAGTGGGAGATGAGAGTCCATAAGCGGCTGATTGATATTGATGCAGATGAAAGAGCTATTCGTCAGATAATGCGTGTACGAATTCCTGATTCTGTATATATTGAGATTGAACTGACTGGATAATGTCACTAAATCTATCAGTTTATTGTTAATCGTACAATTGTGACCTGATACAAAGCCTTTTTGCACAATTCTACAAGGGAGTTCTACTGCTCATGAGGTATCTCAGAGATGTGTGGTATAATTGCTGTAGTACAGGAACGTGGTGTTGTTGCTCCATTCCTACATCAAGCATTGAAACGCCTTGAATATCGAGGTTATGATTCTGTGGGAGTGACTACTATTGCAGGGAACATGTTACACACCAAGAAGGACAAGGGAAAGATTGAGGAAGTACACAAACGACTCAACCTTGATGAGATGCCAGGACTAATTGGAATTGGTCATACTCGCTGGGCTACCCATGGTGCACCGTCTATGCTAAATGCACACCCACATTTTTGCTGCGATAATAAAATCGCTGTTGTTCATAATGGTGTGATTGATAATTTTATGGAGCTCAGGAGAGAACTGAATGAAAAAGGACACAAATTCAGTTCCGAAACTGATACAGAGGTTATCCCTCATATGATTGAAGACTTCATGAAAGAGGGAATGGACCTAACTAATGCAATTAAAGAAGTCACGAAACGTATTGAAGGAACTTATGCCATTGTGGCAATGTCAACTAACGAGAACGACAGGATAGTATGTACCCGCGATGGAAATCCGTTGGTCATTGGAACAAAGTCGGGGGCTTCATATGTTTCTTCAGACATTCCTGCATTCTTGCCAATGACAAATGATATGATACTCCTGCTTGATGGAGAAATCGCGAATCTAACAACTGAGGGTGTTCATATTGAGAAGTTGTCCGATGGGTCATCTGTGGATCGAGAAACCATCAAGATTAGTTGGACTGCTGATCAGGCTCAAAAAAGTGGATATCCTCACTTCATGTTGAAGGAGATACATGAACAGCCTGACGCAATCAAGAATACACTTAGACTTCGAATAGAGAGTATTGAAGAAGCAGCTAGGATAATCATGAAGTCCGAAAAAGTGTATATGCTTGCAATGGGTACCTCGGGACATGCTGCGCAAGCAGGGCGACACATGTTCGCATCACTTGCAGGTACACTTCCATCCTTTGAGTTAGCAAGTGATTTTCCAGATACCGTCTATGGAGCACTGTCTGAAAAAGACTGTATTATTGCTATTACCCAGTCAGGCGAAACTACAGATACTATCACTGCTGTGAAATACGCGAAACAGCATGGTGTAAAGGTGGTAGCAATCACAAATGTTGTCGGGAGCTCAATAACTCGTCTTGCTGATCACACAATCATAACTCAAGCTGGTCCAGAGATAGGAGTTGCTGCTACAAAGACCTTCATGGTGCAGCTTACTTCTTTGGCTCTAATTAGCTTGGCATTAGGAGAAATGGTTGGATTCAAAGAGCCCAGTGAGATTCAAAGAAAGCGTAGTTCTTTGGAAAAATTACCCGAGCTCATCTCTGAAGTCATATCAAGAAACGAGGAGAGAGCACGGAAACTGGCTTCAGTTCTCTATGAGAAACCGAGTCTTCTATTCCTAGGAAGAGGCATTTCAATGGCCACAGCTGAAGAAGGAGCACTAAAACTCAAGGAGATAGCTTACAATCATGCAGAAGCATACTCGGCAGGTGAGTCTAAACATGGACCTATTGCGCTCGTTCAGGATGACTATCCTGTCATATTCATAGCTCCTTCTGATGATACGAGAAACCGAATTGTTGGTAATATCATGGAAATGAAAGCAAGAGGTGCAACCATTATTTCTGTAATTCAGAAGACAGACAATGAGATTGTAGGTTTGTCAGACCATGTCTTTGCTATTCCAGAACAGACCGAACCAGAGTTTTCGGTAATGCCTTATGTCGTCCCGTTACAATTGTTTAGCTATTATATGGCCTTGAGAAAAGGATATGATCCTGACAAGCCACGTAATCTAGCGAAATCAGTCACCGTACTTTAGGTCTTTAAATTGTAGCAGCCAACAGAGTAATGTGTGAAACCAATGTGGCTGTCGATTCTTAGTCCACTAACAGACTTTGCAAATTTGATAGCAGGATATTTCATGGAGATTTGGGATTTCCTAATCTTCATAGGGAATATCTCAGCTTTCGTAGTTGTCTTGGTGGGTGCAATTCTGTGGTTTACGGGTGTAAATGATAAGAGAGGAAAGGGACTGGTTCTGAGTGGTATTCTTCTTGCAATTATTATTCAGTACTTTGTGTTCTATCCACCTTCATTTACGTTATAGTAACTCGGAGGCAATAACGGTTATTGTGTCTACAAGACGATCTATGTCTTCAAGTGAGTTATAACCATGGATTGATGCTTGTATTATTCCATCGTCTGAAATTGATTGAACAAGAGAATGAGCACACAGAACACCACTTCTTACAGCTATGGTTGATTCATCGAGGAAGAGTGATACATCGTGGCAATTGATTCCATCTTCAGGGTTGAAATTGAATCCGAATATAGTGTTATTTTCAGTAGGCTCTCCATAGATGACAAGACTGTCAATCTCTGTGAGTCTTTGAACTATGTATTTTGAGAGTTTGTTGATATGCTTGGTAAGTCCTTGTGCATGAAGATTTGTAAGGTATTCAAGAGACGAATCTAAGCCTGCAATCGCAGGAAGGTTCAGATATCCTGACTCGAACTTGTCTGGTTGTAGTGCAACTTCAAACAGACTGCCTTCAACGTTTGTGACTGAGGACCCACCTAATATTCCGGGTGTGTGAGTTTCACCAATTGTCTTATCGATCCATTGGATAGCAAGACCTGGTGGTCCCATTAGTCCAATATTGGCTGATAGTACTAGTATATCTGAACCAAGGGCCGTCAGTGTTTCGCTGGTTAGTCCCGCTGATCGTGTGGCATCCGTTAGTAGAAGTGCATTCGATTGATGAGCAATTTCGGCAACTGCTTTTATCGGATTGTGTATTCCAGTACCTGGTGACACATGACTGACTGCTACTAAGCCTGTTTTATCATCCACTTTTCGTTCCAGTTCATCAATGAGCAGGTTTCCTTTCTCATCAATTGGAGCAATCTCTACACTCAGTCCCAATACTTTGGCAGATTGAAGTAATGATACAAAGATAGAGTTCTCTTCTCCTTGTCCAATCACAATATTGCTCTTTTTGTTAGTCTTCCAATCATAACCATACACAAAAGATGCGACAGTAGTAGGAACTGACTTTTGGAATGATATCTGAGATTTGTCGGTTTCTAGAAACGTGGCTAAAGATTTTCTAACGTCTTCAACAATTGCACCACCTTTCATAGCAAGACGGTGAGCCCCGCGACGTGCTGAAGCCACAACTGAATCGAGAAAGTTATTGGTTGCAAAAACGGCTTGTCGTGGTACAAGTGTTGTGCTTGCTGAATCAAAATATGCCAAATCAGGAATATGGTCATAGACACCGAAGTCATGTTTTATGTCAAATTTAGCAGGCATGATTACTATTCATGAGATGAGCGACTTTAATACCATGCTATACATTGGCCGCGGTGATTATTGTGAATAAGAATCTTGTAGAAGGTTATTTTGTCAAAACAGTAGAGAATCTCATCTTTGAAATCAAGGGTATATTACATCCAAGAAACCGTGTCATTTCTTACTTGCGATATGTTCCAACTTCAAACGGGATTATTGGATACAGGAAAGTGTATGCACTTAATGAGAGAGAAACATACCTTCAGAACAATTATCCATCATACCTCTGGTTCAGTGAACCTCATGGAAGGATTGTACAATCTGTTCCTAATGACAGAATCAAATCGATGCTTGATCCTATTGATTGTCTAAAGAAACTTCGAGTCGGTGGTAAAGCGATTTCTGACTTGGAACAAGCTTCTGTGAAGCTGGCTACAAGATTGGTGGAAACAACTGGGATTGAGTGGGTTGATATTGGTATTACAGGATCACAGCTTGTGGGTGTTGCAAAAAAAGGCTCAGACATTGACTTGGTGGTTTATGGACTAGATGCATGTCGAAAATTCTATTCCAATCTGTCTGATAATATCACATCAATTACGGGTATCGAACGCTATTCAGGGTCTTTGCTTGATGCACATGTTTCTTTCAGATGGAGAGCCCACGAGAATCTGAAATCTGTTCTTCGGGAGATTGAACAAGCTAAGCTATTGCAAGGAATGTTTGAGGGGTATCACTTCTTTGTCAGGTTAGTGAAGACTCCTGAAGATCTTGGTTATACTTATGGTGATTTTTCACACCAGATGAAAGGTCAACAGCTGGTATCGGGTAAAGTAGTAGATGATAGTGATTCAATATTCACACCTTGTGAATATTCGGTGGAATGCGATGGTTTACCAAGTCTTAGGAAGCTTGTCAGTTATAGAGGCAGATTTACTGAACAGATCTCAAAGGGGAAATCTTTCGAAGCTCATGGAAGACTCGAACTGGTCACTAATCACAAAGAGCAGGAACAGTTCATGCAGCTTGTTCTTGGGGAGCTCTCCACCGATTATCTCATCCCAAAATAGCAAGTAAAATGCTTTCACAGATTGTTCATATTTACATCAGTTCACACGTTAGTTGTGTGAATGGCGCCTTTATTGTGAACACTCTGGGAGAAACGGGCTTCTTAATGCCTTAATATCGGAATGGAGGCGTGATATGTTCTATGATACCTGTGAATGGACACACCCCTTCGTTTCCAGTGGAAACAGGAAAGAAGACCTATGAAATGCTTACACACTCATTCACAAGAAGTATAGATTAGTGAATGATGAATTGGCTGGAGAATGTCGTTCTTTCAACGAAAAAAGGGCTCATATTGCTTTTTTATGGCTAATAGGGTCTGACAGGACGTCAGCACAGTAAAAACGAAGTGGACGAGTCCTATATGTGTACAGACACACTATGTAGCTCTTATCTTGGTATAGATAATTCACATACTCACACTTATTTGGAATCTAACTCTAGTTCATTGTGAATAGTCAACAGTATCGGAGAGATTATGTTTGACAAGCGAAGACAGAACTAACTATGTGTATGAGTTTACATACAGTTCAGCACCAGGTCTTCGTGAAATATTCCAGTGTAAATATGTCAGACCAGATGAAGCACTTAACAGGTTTAGAAAGATCCTTGCGCTAACTGAGTCGCCCTTTGATTTCAAAATTATTGTGTCTGATGAAACAATGGGGGAGGAATCGAGTTTTCAGGTGAAGGGCGGCAGTATTGAGGAGATGTTTGTCAAGTTCAAAGTCTTTCTGGAAACAAGTACAGGATTCATCTTTGAGCCAGTCAGTGAAGAGGTCACAGAGGTCGGAATCGAGGAAGCCCGTTTTGAGTCGATGAGTAATTACGACAAGATGCAGGTGATAATCTATGCGTCATTCAAACATGGGAAATTCTCTTCGCTTGATGTCACCGAAATTTACCAAGACTCCTTCAGTGAGGACCTTCCAAAGAGTACGGCTTCCACATATCTAGCAAGAATGTGGAACAACGGAAAAGGACACCTAGAACGATATGGAAATCGTTCTGGCTACACATATCGACTCAGAACTGAAATTGCAGAAGTTCAGAAAGAAACTGAGCGGGCAGAGGAACTTCTAGCTGCAATACAAATGCGAGTCAGGGATTGAACTCAAATCACTATGTGACCATCGTTCAAACCCCACTGTTTTGATCACTACAGATCAAATGTATTTTCGTCCATCTTGATGTCCAGTGTTTCTAGCTCGTCGAGGATTGGTTCATAGATTTCAGGAATTATAGGTCTGTGAACACCTGTCAGGATTATCTTCCCATCTAGAATCATTTTACTGGCTATAGCTACTGGAAGAGCTACGGTCCTAGACATTGAACTGTCCCCATTTGGAATACCATAGTCAATGAGAGTAGACGTGATTCTTTCTTTCTTGTCTGGATACTCTGCTATGAACTCGTGATGCATGACTATCATATCACGCTCGCCTGGGGCATACTGTAGCTTCTCTTCAAAGAGATTGCATACTGCATCTAGGATTGTGTTGGTTCCAGAAGCAATCTGTTTTTCTTCAAACAGACCCAACCATTCCAAGCGATTGATAATTTGGTCATCAAGATCAATGTTACAGGTTTTAGCCACTGCAATCTTAACATCTGAATCACTGGTTAATGTTAGTTCACGCATTAGAGTAGCATATGTCATACCTTCAAGAGACCGTTCCTCTATGTCTAACAAGCCCAAATCTGCAATCTTGTCTAGTGTGCCACACCAACCAACATTCCTGAACGTTCCGCGAAGCATCGTCTTTGTTTCTGGAATACTGTAGATGTCAATGTAAGAGAGGCTGTCACGGTTTGGGTATCCTTCGAAAGTACCCATTCCCGGAACCTCCATGAGCTCGCAGTTATCAAAGAGCTCAGAACCAGGGATTCTGACTTCTTTCCCATCACGGAGGAACTGCGCGTCGTTGCGCCCAGCTAGGAGAACTCCTCGTGGGCTCCACGATAATTTGTAGCCATATGGATTGTTGTTTGCATCAGGAGCAGGAAGACCCCCAGTGAAAGAAGTAAAGCTCACAATCTTACCATCATTGTTGTGAACATGGTCAATGATTTTCATGGCACTCATGTGATCGATACCTGGGTCAACTCCACACTCATTCAGGATTAAGATTCCAGCCTTCTTTGCATCTTCTTCGAGAGCTTTCATCTCGTCTGAGATGTACGATGTAGTACAGAAGTGTGTCTTGTGTTTGATAGCGATCTTGGCAGCCTTCACGTGAAACGTGTAAGGTAGCAGAGAGCATACAAGATCGACCTTCTTGGTTAACTCTTCTAGGAGCTCATCATCTTTTGCTATATTGAAAGCCACGGCTTCGGTGTTTTTACAGCCCTCAATAAGTCGTTCAGCTTTGCTTATTGTCCTACTTGCAACAATGACATGGAAATCATTGTCGGAAAGGTATTGTATGTATGGGCGAGCTACTAATCCTGCACCCAGACATAGTACTTTCTTCATTCTTAGTTGTCCTCCTTTGGAAGGTATTGTTCTAGATATTGAAATTCCTCAGTTAGTTTTCCTCGGTATACAATCACAGCATCCTTGAACTCCCGAGGTAATTCAAGATTTGAAAAATCAACAGTAAAATCTGCGTTCGCAAGAGCTGGTATAAAGTCAAGAAGTGTTTCACTGAAAGATGTAGAAGACTCACGCGGGAGCTCGCATGGTAAGTTATCAACAGCCATGACTACTGGTCCCTCACCTTCTACACCCAGCTTTGCTCTATTCTCATCAATAATAAAGGTAAATGCAGGTTTGTCCGGACTCATGCATCGTACGGTGAACTCTATTGCACCTTTAACATCGCAGGAGATATCGCCGACAACCTGAAGTCTTCGTTCATCCTTGCTCCAGTGGTTGCGGATAAAATCGAGTGTGACTAGTCGAGGGTACTTGTCTGACCAATAGATGCAGTTCATTAGTACTGTGATGTGAGGGACATGTTTATGGAATATGCCCTCATACTTTGTTTTTCCATTCTTATAGTAATCTTGAAGATCAAACTCTGCTGAGTGGTCTTTTGGTTGAACCATGTGTTCTTCCTTGAAAACGCACTTGTAGAGAAAGTTTGATTCTGGTGTTAAGCTGGATAGCTCATCAGGATTGACGGTCTTGTGTGGAAGAATATCAAAGATTTCTTGTGCACCTCGGGAAACATTCCCATAACCTGCAAACCCTACCACAAAGGGTGTGAGTTCACTAGGAAGTCCCTGTTCTTTAATACGGTTACCAAGAAACTCGAACTCTTCCTTTAGTTCATTAAGTTCTTTTATCTCGAGTGTTGTTTTCATTCCAGCAAATGGGTTGGGTGTTATGCCCATCAGTTCCAGACGATTACCGAGAACACGAAGTGTGTCTGAGATTCCAGCCATACCAGCCCAGTTACCAAAGAAGATTAACCTTCGACCTTTTTCATCGACAACTCGTTCATAATCAATCAGTGTAGCGCCGACATCCATTATCCGTTTGAGCATAGGCATGTTACTAGTTTGACCCTTGATGGTGTGACTGAAGAAGATGTAGACAATGTCTTTTTCGAAGATGTCACTGGGCATCTCTTTTATTCCCATGATAATAGGAGTACCACTACCTTTCAAGGGAGCGACATCAATGTTATACTCTTCCTCAGAAAATGCACGTTGATTACTAGGTTCTAGTACAAAATCAATGCCATGTTTTTCACGAAGTAATCTAACATGATCGGGCACTAGTGGAACTCGGGTTTCGAATGGTTTCTCTTCCTTTCTGAGACCGATCTTGTTCAATGATTATCCTCCATTTTCAAGCTCAAATTGGGTGTGGTGCTGAGGCCGTGGGCGAAGATACCCCCGCTTTAACTTTTCCCTGTTGGCCAAGTTTTGTATTACTAGCACTAAAAATCAGAACACGTGTTCTTCAATTGGATGGTTCACTTGACATCGTATCTGTATCTTTATGATTGCCAGCAAGCCCGACGAACTAATGCTAGACGTGTTGCATTCACAAAGGAGCTCTATGGTTATTTCTACTCATGGAGAACAAAATCTGGAATCAAACAAAAAAGAAAACCAGGTCTATTGGATGAGTGTCCTGGTGCTGAAGCTGTAGCGGACTCAGCTATTCTTGTGCCTTCTGAACATCGTATTGTGTTTAATGCCCTTTTCAAAATGTATGAAGATATTCTCAAGTTAAAGATCTTTGAAGTTGTCCAAGAATTGGAGTGGTAATTAACACTTCGAACACGTGTTCTAAATATCATCAAGACACTATTACTTGTATTACAATCTGTTCAGTTATGATCCCTTTCCATTGGAACTCATTCTAACTATGGTTTCTTCCACTGGAACACGTGTTCCATTAACAATCGAACCCCCTTGTTTCCACTAGAGATTATTAATATGTATCTAATCGTATAAATATCAAAAAATATATATAATCGTTTCAGCAGCCTTCATTTATCTCCATTTTTAATATATATATTATTACCCGCCGAAGGTATTCTCCATAAGATCTCTCGAGTGGAAACCAAGGGGTCTTATCCAGATACATTTTGACGGATTACCTAGATGGGGTTAACACAATACTCACTAGAACACGTGTTCCAATAATGAAAATCGTATTGTCCAAGACCACAAAACTGATACAGCACACACAATTCAAACCGAATCATCCATACGCGGAGGATCAATGATTGGCAAAGCCCAAGGAACTTCTTGAGGACAAACCAGGGAAGGAGATTCTTCTTCTTGCCAATGAAGCAATTGCTCGAGGTGTACTGGAAGCAGGTGTCAGACTAGTGGCACTTTATCCTGGTACACCAAGTAGCGAAATTGGAAATAATCTGACGTTCATGGCTCCACACATCCCAAACTTCTATTTTGAATTCAGTACAAATGAGAAGGTTGCTCTAGAGGTGGCTGGTGCTGCCGCCGTTGCAGGTGTGAGATCCATGATGGTCTGCAAGGGTCCGGGTCTCAATGTTGCTGCAGATCCATTTTTCTCACTAACATATGTTGGTGTTCGAGGAGGGATGGTGATTGTCGTAGCTGATGATCCAAGTATGTGGAGCTCACAAAATGAGAATGATAGTCGATACTATGCCCTAATGGGAAACATGCCATTGATGGAACCCTCTGATCCCATTGAAGCAAAATCAATGTTGCTTGAGGCCTACAAGTTCTCAGAAAAACTAGAACTTCCAGTACTCTTCCGTACAACTACCAGGGTAAACCATACACGAGCACCTGTTAAGTTCGGGAAGATTCCTTCACGCCCAGATAAGATTGAGTTTGAAAAGGAACCATTCCGTTTTGTTCCTGTTCCATCTGTCGCACGCAAAAGACATCCTTGGCTTCTTGAACAGATAGACAAAGCACGCAAATTATCAGAGAAAAGCCCTCTGAACTTTGTCGAGGGTGAAGGTGATCTTGGAATAATCACTTCGGGTGTTTCCTACAACTATGTGATTGAAGCATTATCAATCATGGAAATTGACGCTGAGGTCCTGAAGCTTGGAATCACTCATCCAATTCCTGAGAAAATGATCACCGAATTTCTACGTCGTCACAAACAAGTATTGATTGTTGAAGAGCTAGAACCGTTTCTCGAAACACATGCAAGGCGGTTGGCTCATCTGAACAATGTTACCGTAGAAGTCCTTGGAAAGGAACAAGGAATCTTTTCTCGTGTCTATGAGTACAGTCCAAGGATTGTCATGGAAGCATTGAAGAAAGTTACTACACGTAATACACCTATTAACTGGGATGAGATTGAGAAAAAGACCCGAAAATTGCCTGAGTTACCTCCAAGACCTCCACTTCTTTGTGCGGGGTGTCCTCATAGAGCAACTTACTATGCGATTCGGGCAGCGACTAGAGGGAAAGCAATCTACCCTTCCGACATTGGTTGCTATACTCTAAGCATTGCACCTCCACTAGAAACGGCTGACATATTGTTCGATATGGGATCATCAATAACCACTGCATGTGGTCTTGCAGAAGTCACTGACCAAGATGTTGTTGCATCAATTGGGGACAGTACATTCTTTGCATCTGGTCTTCCAGGCATTGCGAATGCAGTCTACAATCAACACAGAATTTGCGTAGTAGTTCTAGACAATCGAACAACAGCAATGACTGGCCATCAGCCGCATCCTGGTACTGGAATAACTGGTATGCAAAAGGAAGTCCCGCCTCTAGATATAGCAGAAGCATGCAAGGGTCTGGGTGTCAAATACGTCAAGACTGTTGAACCATTTGAATCAATGGCAGGCCTAGTTGCTGAAGTTCGTGAGATGGTCAAATGGACGAGGGAGAATCACAGTCCTGCAGTACTAGTTTCAATAGAACCATGTGCACTTCTCACTGCTGCTGATCGTAGACGTACTGGCAAGTTCCCACCCAAATACTATGTCGATTCAAAGATTTGTAATGCATGCAAACGTTGTTTCAATCGGCTTTCCTGTCCTGCAATGTATATGGACTCAGAAACAGAACAAGCTGTGATTGATGAAACTCTGTGCAACCTCTGCGGAACTTGTGTTTCAGTTTGTCCACAGGGTGCAATAAAGCAGGAGGATACATAATATGTCTAGCAACATTGGTAATACAGTAAATATTGCAATCACTGGAGTAGGAGGCCAAGGGGTTCTAACCCTTGCTGAGATTTTAGCTAAGGCGGCATTACAATGCGGTCTCAATGTTCGCGTCGGAGAGATTCATGGCATGGCCCAACGAGGGGGTCATGTTGTCTGTACAGTCCGTATAGGTGAGAATGCAAAAGGTCCGATTGTGGATTCTGGTTCTGCTCATCTTCTTGTTGGCTTTGAACCTATTGAAACTCTTAGAGAGATTCAGCTCATAAGACAGGGTGGCTGTGTCCTGATGAGTTCACATGTTCAATATCCAGTTGCCGTTTCAATGGGAAAGGCTGAGTACCCAAATCATGATGAGATAATCAAGAGCATGAAAAAATACACTGACAAGATAGTCGAGTTTGATGCTTTAGAACTTGCAGCAAAAGCTGGAAGCACCCGTGCGCTCAATATGGTCATGCTAGGAGCAATCATAGGCACTGGTCTAGTCCCAATCACTGAGAAAGTTGCAATCAATGTTGTCCGTGAAACATTTCCAAAGAAATTCGAGAAGATTAATACCACTGCGACAAAACTAGGACTTGAACAGGCAAAATCTTGTAGTTAATACTAGTATTACAATTATGAATCACTTAGTTTCGCCGCAGCAACAGCAACCTGTCCAATGGATATCCCTCCATCACCTGGTGGAACATTGTTGTGGATCATGGGTATGAGTTTCTCCTGATTGACACGATTGATTACAGCCTTTGTGATAATCCTGTTGAGCGCAACTCCTCCTGAGAAACCAATATGCTCCAATTGATTCTCATTGGCTACTCTACATGCAATATGTGCCAGCGATTCTCCTAAATACCCCTGCGCAGCATAAGCAATCTCCTGTCTTTTGACACCCTTTTCTTTCAATTCAAGAACTTGCATCAGACCGTGTGATGTATCCAAAATCAATCCAGTTTTTGTTTTTATGAATCGAGGCTTGATTTGCAGCTCAGTAGGTTTCGCTATAGACTCAAGCTTCATTGGGCATTCTCCATCATAGGAGTTCTCCAAGCTTACACCGAGAACCATAGCCACTGCATCAAGGAATCTACCAGCACTTGTACTACTCATTGTACTGATTCGGCGACTTAACGAATCAACCAGAATATCAAATGTATCTGGAGTCATTTTGTATTCGGGTCCGATAGGTGCTGAATTAACTATTCGAAGGAAATCGTCTTTTTCGAGTGAATCACCCAAATAACCCTTCAAAATCCCAACCACAGATCTTGCTGCATAGACTGCTGTGAGGTCTCCACCAGGATAGTCCACAGATTTGAGGCCGCCCATTTTCCTGAAATTTTTCAGACCCCCAAGAAGTATCTCCCCTCCCCAACCATTACCATCCTGACCAAATCCGTATCCATCGGCTGTAATACAAACAATACTTGTATCATAAGGTAACTTGTGGTCCACAATCATTGAGGCAAGATGAGCATGATGGTGCTGAACCCGAAAAAGAGGAATGTCCTGTTCACCACTCATCTGTTCTGCAAACTCTGTGGTCAAGAATTCTGGATGAAGGTCACATGCAACTCCATCAAGATTGTTTACATCGAGAAGGTGAAGAAGATGCTTTACAGCGTCAGACAAAAAGTCTAGGCTTTCAACCCGATTGATATCTCCGATATGTTGCGTTGGATAAATCATTCCTGATTTCAACACAGAAGCTGTGACCTTCTCTTCAGGACCAACACCAATAATCTTGACAGACTTCCAAGGCCCCCCGAATTGAAGAGGATCCGGAACATATCCTCTTGCTCGTCGGATAAATACTGGTTTATCCTCACCCACAAATTTAATGACAGAATCATCAGCTCTCTGGTAGACCCTACGATTATGAATCAGAGAATAATCCACTATTCCCCTGAGCTCAGAAATGACAACATCTGGTTCGATATACATTGGAACTCCTGTGGGATTCGCACTTGTCAGCACCAGAGCTGGTTCATCCGTATACTGGAAGAGAAGATGGTGAATCGGAGCGTAAGGCAGCATGACTCCTATAGTATCAAGACCTGGCGCAATTACTTCTTGTACATCGTCCAGCATCAACTCAGATTCCACTCTCTTTTCTAAAAGGACTATAGGTCTTCGCCAAGATGTCAGAAGTTTCTCTTGTATAGGATTCAGATACGCAATTTGTTTCAAAACAGAGAAATCACGAACCATTATCGCAAAGGGTCGTTGAGATCGCTTCTTCCTTTGTCGTAGAATTTCGATTGCTTTGGAACTAGATGTCTTAGTTGCGATATGAGTTCCTGCTATGCCTTGGATTGCAACAACTCCATCTTCCTCCAGTATCTCCGCGACACGCTGAACGGGATTGCCACCCTTAATCTGATTTCCCTCATCGTCAACTAATCTATAGACAGGGCCACATACCTCACAGGCCGTTGTTTGAGCATGATAACGTCGGTCAACAGGATTGGTATAACCTGTATTACAAGTATCACACAATGGAAAATCCACCATAGTCGTGTTTGGGCGGTCATAGGGAAGATCCGTGATGGTTGAGAACCTTGGTCCGCATGCCGCACATGAGGTGAATGGATAATGGTACCATCTTGATACCGAACTAGTCAAGTCATCGATACAATCATTACACATTGCAATATCTGGTGGTAATACAGGAACTGATCCTTCTGTTCGAGTTTCTGATGACTTGTGAATCTCAAATGATGTGAACGAATCTGTACTATCTGTCCAATCAACTGTCAATGAATCAATACGCGAAATGGATGGAGGGTTGTTCTTTATACCATCAATCAAATCATTGATACCTGACTTTTCTCCTTCTATAACAATCCGTACTCCTGCATCACCCAGATTAAGAACAAAACCTGTGAGCGATAGAGACTCAGCAACATTATAGACAAATGGTCTAAATCCAACTCCTTGGACTATACCTGTTATATGAATCTCAGCTCTTTTTTTCACTTAACAAGACACCTTGATATTTTCGTGACCAAACTCGATATTAATTCAATGAAGTGACTATAACCTTCACTATAATACAAGAAACACCAGCATCATACTGATTCTTTGTAGGTCCTCTTAAGGTCAATGTAGGAGAAAGGATTGAGTGAGCAATCTTGACAAGCCGCAGTGTACGCACCCGACGATTGGTTCGAGAACCTGAGGCAACCCCTTCGATATTAGCTTCTATACCAGAGTGTCTTAGAGATGCACTCAAAGAGGCAATCAATACAAGGGGGAGAGGAAGGAAGTCTGTTCTAATTTCAAGTAACAGTCTTACTAACAGATTCATTTTTTCTAGATGGGGGATACGACCTTCCCAACGAAGAAGATACAAGAACCTCTTTGCCTCTGTTCGAAAACAAAGCCGCATTGTGTTCCAACATTTTCTTCTTCGTGGTCGAGTCGAATGGACCGATGATTCAGAAAGACATGTCTTTGGGGTCTACAAGTTTGATGAGATTCGAGGGAATCTGATCTTGGGATTTGTTGCAATGACACCCGAATCTGAATGGACTCTTCCAAAGAGATGATTATTCTCACCCATATGGATAACTGAAAGCTACATAAGGTCTTGATACTGTCTTTTGTATACGAAATTGTATCCGCCCATCAGGACTTCTGGGTGACATTGGAAAAGGGCTTCATAACGCTCTATTCTTGATTTAGGGAGTTTAGATGGTCGATAGAACTGACACATTGTGTGAATGCGAGACATAGAAACCAAACCGGTGAGCTAGCTTGAAATCTAGAATAACAAAACAAGGCAAAGAAAAGGAAACTCTGAAACAGCTGACATCTGGAGCACGACAGGTTCTGAGGGAACCAATTCTAAAGAAGCTTCAAGAAGGATCTGTCTTGAGCGAACCTCAGATGGAAACACTGCTTATTGACTTAGTAGTAGAAGACAGCTTTGGAGCACACATCACTTACGAGGACAAAGCAACATACCGATCAAAACGAGGGACTAGGTCAAAAGGTGTATCAAGGGGCTCTTTCAACAGAACACTGAATCAGGCTCGTCGGAATTTATCTCGTTGTCTTTACACGATGCTTCTGTTAGCATACCTAGGTCTTTTTGAACTTACAATATTCCGTCCTTTCGAGGAGGTTGCTGCTCGTATAGGAGATTATCGAAGGATTCGTGATATTCTTGCAGGTAAGACTGAACTTAGCACAGAGGAATTAGAAAGTGTCAGAGCAACTGAACGAACAATCATGTCAGCACTTGATGAGCTCTCATCATCACTCGCGCTCAAATCTGAGATATCAAAAAAGAAGTCTGACTAATCAGTAAAACAAAAGAAAACGGCTCGAGCGTGTCGCACCGAGAAGTATCCCGACGCGTTTGAGCACAGTCCTTCTTCACTACTCAAGCAACCATAAGGTCATCCTGGAGGTTTGTTTGAGGAGATAGAGATGACAATGACGAGCGCCTGAAACGTCGGAGAGGTGTGTCCTATCGACGTCGGCCTACTTGCCATTGTACGACACACTCATACTTTACTTGGTAACAACAATACATAGTTCTAATCTTAGAACGACATTTTCAAGTTGTTTTCAAACACAATTTGGCGCTTATCTCATTGATTTGATACATGTAATACAGTAAATACAAATCTCAATGTCCCAAGAAACCTTAATCACAATCCCAGAAGCTCTAGAAATAACCGACAATACGTAGTGATGTGACTTGGCTGATGAGAATAGTCGTGATAGGATCTTCAAGGCAGTCAAGGAACGCATCAAAGAAACTGATGAACAAGAACGAATACAAATGATAGCCAACACAATTGGAGACCGTCGGTATAGAGACCTAGTCGACATCGTGGCCAAGATTGAGGGAGAAAATGATTGGTCAACTGCACTTGAGTTTTTGATTAAGTCACAAAACAAGAAGTATTCCTCGCCGATGACAATAGGCCAGGATAAAACAGACCTCGAAGAGCTGAAGTTCAGAGAGATGGTGTTCGAGTTGTTATCATGCCGAGGACTGGAACCAATCCCGACGGACACTACGAATCTTCTCAAGAGCTTGGACAATGAATCTTCACTTGTTGATGCTTCACGTGTACTTGTGACTAGGTTGGAACAACTAGCTGAGCAACAAATCAAAGATGGTGATACACTATTCTTCGACTTCTCTGAAAACGTTTCTGTTTCTCAAGAAACAGTAGACTTGCTAAATCAGATCAGGAGTGAGAATGTTCATAGTCTCTCTATAGAGCAGAGTGGGAACCTATTCAAAATAGAACCTCTTTGGTACACCGAGTATGGTCGACTTACAATGTCTGCCCTAGGAATCAAAGGGAATGTAATCGACTCAGACACTCTTGACAGTGTATTATCAATATTACAAGTGCCTTCAGCCATCAGAACTAGCATTGTGAATGTTCATTCACTAAAAGAAATGAATAAAGACTTGTGGACTCGTCCTACAAATCAAACCTACAGAAAGCTACACACTCATCATATTCATCAAGAAGTGAATGATCTAAGACTATTAGCAAGCAGACATTCAATACCCTTGCTCAACACACTCCTCGATGAAGCATTATCCACTTACGATGACACATCATCCACGACTGGATACAAAAACATACTAGATTGTATCAATGCACACATCTCAGTTCGTGATGTAGAATCTATCCTCGTGTTAGAGAAATCATCACGGATCAAGAACACGCGTATCGCAACCACAGCTATCTTGGCAATTGGTAATTTCTATAATGAATCGTCAGTCATGACGTTAGTGAACTTGTTTTGTACCGGAAAAGATGATGCAATACTAAGGACAGTCACAAAGGCAATCGAGAATGTCTATAAGAAATGCCCAGAGGCCGATTATGTAATTGCCAGCTCATTAGACACTGAGTGTAGAAACCGTGGCAAACTGAAGAAGCTCTATAGACGTCTAAGCAAGGAAAAACCATTGTATTACCAGTAGTACATCAAATACTGACTCCTACGACAGACATAAATCGCACTCACTTCTGGCGTGGAACTATGAAGGGTTCTGAGACCGAGCTGGTCAAGAGCATGGATCCGTTCTTCAATCCAAAAAGGGTCGCTCTTGTTGGCGCGTCTACAGATTACAGGAAACTAGGCAATTCAATCCTGATGAACCTACTAGCATCTGAGATTGATGTGTTTCCAGTAACTCGCAGCAGAAACCGTGTACTGGGTGTGCAAGCTTACAAGAGTCTCAACAACCTCCCAGAACCTGTTGATTTAGTAATCGTGGCTGTAGCTGCAAAGTACTGTTCCTCACTTATGCCCGAGATTCGAAAAGCTGGTGCAAGAAATGCAGTAGTGATTTCCGGTGGATTCAGTGAGGCTGGTCCCGAGGGGGCGGAATTAGAAAAGCATCTCGTGATGGCGGCTCAGGACGCAGGAGTTCGAATAATCGGTCCCAATTGTGTAGGAGTTTCTAACAGCCGTCTATTCAATGGCACATTTACCATGATGCCTGAACGGGGCAATATTGCATTTGTATCGCAAAGCGGAGCTCTTGGTGGGATGATTATCTACACAACCCGAGCCAAGAGAATCGGGATGAGTAAGTTCGCTAGCATTGGTAACTCTGCAGATGTAGGTTTCGTTGAAATTCTAAACTACTTCAAAGAGGACCAAAAGTCGTCAGTCATTGCGGCCTATGTTGAAGGTGTTGATGAGGGACGAGCACTATTCGAATCTTTACATGATGCAGCAAAAGTAAAACCTGTAGTTCTCTTGAAAGGTGGAAGGAGCGAGGCTGGTGGTCGTGCTACCTTGTCCCATACTGGATCATTAGCTGGTTCTACTAAGGTATTTGATGGAATGATTCGTCAAGCAGGTTGCGTCACTGCACCAACCCTAGATACCCTGTTTGAAATCTGCAAACTCTTTGATTATCAACCAATACCAAAAGGAAATCATATTGGTATCATTAGCAATACCGGTGGCGCTGGTGTCCTTGCTACAGATGCCGCATCTGATTTCAACCTTGAAATCGCTCAGCTCACAGAGGGAACAAAAGAAGAGCTTCGACAAGTTCTTCCTCCGATGGCATCAACAAACAATCCAATCGATGTTGTTGCTAGTGGTGGTAGAAGAGAATACAGAATAGCTACTGAACTCCTATTGAAAGATAACAATGTCGACATTCTTCTTGTTATTTGTGCGGTTCCAACCTTTGCAGGGATGACACAGACAGAACATGCAGCTGGAACCTTGGAAGGTGTCCGTTCAGCTTCAATAGATAAACCAGTAGTAGGAGTGTGGTTAGCTGGTGATGTTGGCAAACCAGGAAAGGATCTCCTAGAAATGAATAGGATTCCATGCTATGATGACCCAGCACAAGCAGCACTCTGTATCGCACGAGTGGCTGAATATGCAGAGATGCATCGTTGAGTCTTATGCACTCTACTAACACCTATCTTTGAGCCCTAATACCAGTATTACAATTGATAAACTGTCTAAGACTCAAGATACTCCTCAGCTATTTGCGGAAATTCCTGTGCAACTGCCTCACGGAGTTGTTTCTCTACCCACATACTCAGGTTGATTGCCTTTGATTGTCTGATTGCCTTCAGACAAGCTCTGAGATCAGTTGGAATGGAGAAAGAAACAATTGGACTCTTACGTTCCTTATTTGGAACAGAAGATATGAGTTCACTATGCCTTTCTACTGGCACAGTTCCTCCAGTTGCTACCGTTGTTGATTTTTCTTCTCCGTCTTCTTTTTCCGCCTCTTTTCTATACTTTCCAAGTAGACTCATTTCATTGTACCTCCTTGAGTAGAGTTGCATATGCTTCAGAAACAAGCTCAGCAATGTTCCTAGTCACGTCTGGATTTCCAGAATTTCTAAAATTCTCAGCCGCCACTTGTTGGCATCCACGCGCCAACATTCGTATATCACGTGGATTTCCTTTCGCTGCTGTATTGATGACTTTCACTGCATCATCAGAAAAGGGGTAAACATCATAGTCATCTGGATCGAAACTATCAATTTGTCCCTGTGCGTAAGCAATCCGTCGACCTATGAATTCCCTCGCCTTTGCATCATTAAGTGGGGGAACATCAAGAGGTTCGGTACGGTCAGCTATTTGCGGCAAGAATGAAAGCATCGCATTCCAGTATATCAGAGTTCCAGACATTACCAAGGTGAAAATGGGTTCATCAAGAGCTCCTGAGTAGGCATCAATCATCTCCTCAGTCGGCAAGTCTGCAAGGAACCTTAACTTGTGAAATGCAGCCTCTTGATTATCTGCAACATCTTCAATGAACAATGCAGTACGACTCCTTTCTTCGAGATATCTTCGAAGACTTTCTTTCGCAACTGCATCAATAATCTGACTAGACTCCCATGACCTTCGATATTTTATTCTAAGAGAATCAGCAATCGCCGAGGCCATTTGTTTCTCATAGAGACCGGTCATACCTACATAGCCAGTGATGAATTTGTTACCCTTGCGATCAGCTAGTGTAGGTAGGTCTCTCAAGGCCAAGAGCATCAGTGTGCTTTTTCCTGAACCTACTGGTCCTCGAATGAAGACATGACGCTCATTCGTGATAATCAGGTCAACAATGGAATCCAGAAAGTCACTGTCTTCTATATACAGACGACTGTCCGGCATCTTGAAGCCACGAAAAGGTGAGAATCTAGCACCAATCTTCTCTTCCCAAGCGCGAAGAACTTCTTTGCGTGTATTGAAGTGACGAATCAATGCACTCTCATAAATTGCAATTGTCATCTTGTGGGCCTCTAAAGATTTGGTATCACAAGTACTTCTTGTAATACAATTTCGAAACAATCAATCTAGATATAAAATGTGTGGTAAATTGTGCCATTAATGCTATTCAGACACAACATTTTTGAAGAGAATGAACTGGCTGAGAGTTCAACCCAAGCTTCAATCTCAAAGCAATATAGGAGTAACTTGGAATGGATGTTGATCGAATTAAACACATCATGAACTCGCTGATGATTCTCTCTTTCCTCATTTTTGGCGCCCTATCAGGAATCATTCTGATAACAGATGTTCCATTGAACAATACATCCGTTTCTCTACCTTTCGCGTTCCTGTATATCTCCATAGTCACTTTTGTGATTACGGCTCAAATCAACGAGCGTCCAAAACTGATACAGAGGTACCTCCGTGACTGGTTGATCATCTGTTTCATAGGAATCATAATCAGTGCATTGGCTTTCACATTCTATTGATACGGAACACAAGAGTTTAGAACCGCCATGATATACCCCACGCTACTCCACCCCCTGTAGAAGTGACAACCATGAGTAAGATTCTGCCTGGCACAAAGACTACTCGCATGGAACTGCTCGCTCTAAAGAACAGAATGAGATTAGCTGAAAGAGGACACGATCTTCTGAGAGAAAAACGTGATTCTCTCATAATGGAGTTCTTCAATGCCATAGCAGAAATCAAAGAGGCTAGAGAGAAAGTCGATATCGCACTCTCAGAAGCTTTCTCAGCACTTACTCAGGCAAAGATGGTAATGGGTCCTGCAAGAGTTGTAGAGTTTGCCTACTCCAGCAGGTTTGAGGCCAACCTCAGTATCTCAACAAGATCAATGATGGGGGTTAGGGTTCCAGTCCTATCAGTAGAACAACACACTCCTGATCTTCCCTATTCCCTCTCAGATTCAAGTGCCAAGTTTGATGTCATGAGTGACAGATTCAAAGAAGCATTGAATGCCATTGTTCGCTTAGCAGAAATCGAGTCAACAGTAAAACGTCTTGCTCTCGAAATCGAACGTACAAAACGACGAGTGTCAGCCCTTGAGACCGTTGTGATTCCTCGTCTTGATGCAACTGCACGTTTTGTCAAGCTCGCACTTGAAGAACGAGAACGTGAAGACTTTGTTCGACTGAAGATGGTTCGTGATTGGATTACTCAGGAGGATGAGTAATCCGTTCGTATTATCTGTAATACAACAACACTAGCGTCTTAGTTTTAGTATGGCAGCTGCCAAATCGCCTTCAGTTTCTTCTAGGGCTTGTTTTGCGACTTGGATATCGACACCTGTTTGGCTAGCAACCAATGCTGCATCTTCCATTGGAACTTCAATCTTCTTCTCAATCTCTGGTTCTGGGGATTCCTCAGATTTACCTACAACGCCTCCAGAAAGTCCCCGTTCAGTCCTGCTACCGGCCACCTGAAACGACTCACTACCTGCCTGTTTAATCATCGTGACCTGAGCATTTGAAATGACCCATTCTTTATCAGCGAAGCGAATTATCACTTCTTTTACACCGTCCACTTCTTTCTGTTCAATACCCATTTTTTTCATCATTCGTGCCATTTGTTTCGGTGACATACCTCTGAATCCCATTTGATCAGTCTCCAATTCTTAATGTTAAGTGTAGGTCAAATTCTTCACTCGTTTTCCATACCTGCTGGTTTTGCAATGGATAAAACGATTACGCTTCGGGTGTTGTCGTGATATCAAACACATAGTGTTCTATTCCAGGAGAATAGTTCTTCACATGGTGTACGTTAATGGTTGAAGAGTATCCATGATTCTTGCACACTTTTCTGATGCTCATCCTGACATAATCCAATCCAGAATCAGGGACATTCATATGCATATGAACAACTCCTCCATCATCAACTAAGGCATTGAGAGCAAATGGAAGATATTCTATAGTGTCATGTAAATACCCCATGACAATTCGATTGGCTGTTCTCTTTGGATGAATCTCACGACAATCCCCTAGCAGTGCAGTCACCTTTTCTTCTAGATTATTCAATTTGATATTTTCAAGCAAGAATCGGTACGCATCTTGGTTAATTTCTATCGCGGTGACCTCAACGTTAACTGACATAGCAATCTGAAGAGCAAATTGCCCCACACATGAAAACATGTCTACGATTCTTTCGCCCTCGTTTACTACTCTTGAGAGACGCATACGTTCTCTCCTGTTTCCTCCTGAGAATGTCAAACGAAGTGGGTCTAGCCGGTATTTGACCCCGTTTTCAATATGTGTAGTAATTGTATTACCATTTCCAGCAACCAACTCATACGAAGGCAGTCTTGTTATGCCTTCTGTAGGTCCTGTTCTAACAGCTACTGACAGTATACGCTGATCATATTCCAAGGTTTTTTCGCCAATAACTGAGGCATATTTCATTGTTTCAAAATCTAGATGTACTAGGGCAACATGTCCTACGAGATGGAAACCGGTGGGCAATACAATTTCACTAGAAACTATACCACTTAACCTGCTTCTGAGAAAATCCCTATACCTCATTGTAAGTCACAAGCTGCCAGACTTACCTAGCAGTATATGCTACCAGGAGCGCGATCACCTAATCCTCGTTCTTGGACTTTGGAGATAGCTTTTCGAAAGTCGTCCTGATTGACACATGTCCTATTATCACGGATTGCAAACATACCTGCTTCAGTACATATTGTCTTGATATCCGCACCAGTTCTCCCCTGAGTCGCAGTGAGCAACTGATCGAAATCAACCGCAGTGTCTATTTTCATTCCACGGATATGAATCTTGAAAATCTCTCTTCTACTTGCGTCATCAGGTAATGGGAATTCAATAATCCGATCAAAACGACCTGGTCTCAGAAGTGCTGGATCCAAAATATCTGGACGATTTGTTGCACCCAAGACAGCCACTTGTCCACGGGTTTCAAAACCATCTAGTTCACTCAAGAGCTGCATCAACGTACGCTGAACTTCTCTATCACCTGAGGTTGCGATATCAAGCCTATGAGAACCTACTGCATCAAGCTCATCTACGAAGATGATTGCTGGTGCTTTCTCTTTTGCAAGCATGAATATCTCCCTAACGAGTCGAGCCCCCTCACCGATGAATTTCTGAACAAGCTCTGAACCAATGACACGAATGAAAGTGGCGTTCGTTTCATGAGCAACTGCTCGAGCGCTTAGAGTCTTACCAGTTCCTGGTTTCCCTGTGAGCAACACTCCCTTAGGCGGTTCAATACCCACCTCTTCAAATAATTCAGGTTTCAGAAGTGGAAGTTCTACAATTTCTCTAATTTCTCTAAGTACATCTTGGAGACCTCCTATGTCTTGATATGATACATTAGGAGCCTCTTCGATTTCCATGGCTCGTATTATCGGATCACGAGATGGTGGAAGTTCTTGTGTGATTGCGAATGATCTTTGATTAAGTGCTACTAGAGCCCCAGGTTGTAGTTTGTCCCTAGCAATTGATGAAGCCACATGAACAACAAAATTCGGACCTGTGGAACTCTTGACTATTGCTCTGCCATCCTCGAGCATCTCAGTTATTGTAGCAGTAATTAGAGGCGATTGTCTCAGTTTCTCAAGCTCAGTCCTAAGAGTTTGCGTTTCTTTCTCAAGTCGACTACGTTCGGCTTGAAGTATTTGTTTTTCTGTTTCCAATGCCCTGAGTCTACGTTCTAGATGCCTAGTGTAGCTCTGTGAGTAAGCCGAATCATCGACACTACCTTCATCTTTTGCATCTGCAGTACCTGGCATTGGATGGCACCTCAGGACTCCATCCACTGTAGATGATTTAAGGATTGCTTTGAGGGAGCCGCTAGCAATAGAGAATCTCACCCATGAATATGTATAGTCGGCAATCTTTATCAACACACCCCGATTCAATAACTATCAGAGGGAATCTGCTGTGCCCAGTTGTGAACTATGTGGCAGAAATATGAAGGGTCGCGGCCGAAACGTGACAATTGAAGGAGCTTCAATGTCAGTCTGCCCCCAGTGTGCTGCCAGATTCGGTGGTCAACCCACATCTTCCGAATCTCGATCATCATCAGCTCCCCGAACACGCCCCTCTTGGGTAGGAGGTCCTGAAAGACCAACCACATCCCAGCCGAGGCGGTCTTCAACACCTAAACCTAAACACAAACGAAGAACTGGTGTCTTGATTGATGATATGGAACTGATAGAGGACTATGCTAAAGCAATACGTTCAGCCAGACAAAAGAAAAATCTCTCTCAAGAAGAACTAGCCCAAAAGATTGGGGAACGAATCTCAACACTACAATCAATAGAATCAGGTCGATTGAAACCAATAGGTAAAACCATACGAGGTCTTGAAAGAGAACTTGAAATATCTCTCTTAGAACCTGTTGGAACGGCGCCAATCAAGGTAAGCAAAGGAAAAGGTGGTGCTGGTCCTACCCTCGGTGACAGAGTAGTAGTGAAGAGGAAGAAGTCACAGAAAGCGCGTCAGGAAGATACCCAAGCGAAGTGAATATATAGTATCTGGACGTATAATACTATAGGTGTAAATTTCCGCTGCGGATGTTTTCGCTATTACTTGGGTCAGTCGACTAGCCACATTGCATTTGGGTGATTACTTCAATGGTTCATACTAATTTCAATCATGACCTCTTCCGTCTTGTTGTTGAGGAAATTGCAGGTAAGGAAGGGGTAGATGTATCGACTGTCCTAGTCAATGCAGAGGAAACCACTGACGAAGAAATAGCTACAAAGACTGATCTCAAGCTCAATATTGTCCGAAGAATACTCTACAAGCTTCACGACAACCATCTGGCATCATACCGGCGAATTAGAGATGCAAACACTGGCTGGTTTCTGTATTACTGGAAGATTGATCCAAAAAAGGCGCAGGCTTTGGTCAATAGAAAAAAGAGAATGGTGCTCAATCTCCTTGAACAGAGACTAGAACACGAGAGCAACAATGACCTTTATACTTGCGTCAATCGTGACTCGTCTCCTGTGCCATTCGAGGAGGCAATGAACCTCTCTTTCCGCTGTCCCACCTGTAATGGTCAACTAGAGTTTGTAGATAATGCACAAGCAATCTCATTCTTGAGAAAACGTGTCGAAGAGCTTAAAGCTGACCTAGAAGCAACCTCGTAATTGATACTCTAAGCTTCTATCAATTCCTTCTACAAAAGGTACTTAGCGCAACTAAAGGACACAAACTCGAGGCTCTCAGTTGAAGACTGTTATTCTACTTCAGAAAGCATATGGTGCATATAGAGGTCGACTACTGGAAACAATCAGATTTGAAGTTTCAGAGATGGTGGCAGAACTCGATGTCCAGATTACAAGCATAGGTACTGACAAGAAAAATCACATCATTGTAAAAATCGATGGCGACGACGAAGAATTTGTAGGAAATGCCCTTACTAAGGAGTATGGCAGGTCTCTTCAATCTGACAATCTAGTTCCAAACAAAGCATACCCTGGCCAGCTCATAGATGTTGGAAAAGTAGGTTATGGCCTATATTCAGATGTGGGAGTCACCGATTCCAAACGAATGGATGCATTAATTCCTCTCTATCAATTACGTGAACAGCTTGACTTTCATGGTCCCTTAAGGACAATCTCAGAAGCTTTTGTTCTTGTAGACTATCTTCCTGTTGAAGTGAACATCACAAACATCGATTTGTACAACGAAAGAGTGGAGGCAGAATTCGATCAATCCACACTGACTCGTATTTCAGACTGGATGCAAGATGATCATGAACGTCTCTTGGTATTTGGCGCCAATCAAAATCAAATCGAAAGTTCGCTGAGGAAGACGAACCACAGAGAAGACATCTATGAGATAGAACAGCTGAGTAAGTTCGAGTTTTCGCTTAGATGTAAAAGAAGCACACGTGCTTCTGGGATACTTGCAGCCATTGGCCCTCGGCTCAGAGGTGTTCCAATGCACCTTTTCATACCAAAGGAACTTGAGGTGAAACAGAATGCCAAGACTTGATGTATGGCTTGTAGAAACAGGTCACTTTTCATCGCGCCAAGCAGCAAAGCGTGCTATCAAGGATGGCCTAGTCATCGTCAACGGGAAAAAAAGGAAACCATCTACCCAGGTTTCTGAGAAAGACACAATCAAACTACTGAGTACCGAGGCTGATGTTCCCCAAGGTTTTCAAAAGCTGAAAGAACTTGATGAGCGACTTCAAGACAAATTAGTATTCAGTGCATGTACTGCTCTAGATATTGGTAGTTCCGCAGGAGGATTTCTGATTTATTTGGCTGAAAAAGGCGTAAATGTCATAGGAATTGAGGTATCCAATAGATTTGCAGAGGAGCTACATGCTATCGTAGACAAATACCCTCAAGTTTCAGTGATTTTTGCAGATGCTTTCGATATTGATCCAACAATTATTGTCAACAATGGACAGCTTGATCTTCTTCTCATTGATGTAACAACTGAACCAGAGGGTACATTGAAACTGATTGAAAGATACTCACCTCTACTCAAAAAAGAGGGGCGTTTGCTTGCAGCTTTCAAATCTGACCACAAACCCGAAACACTAGCGTCATTCAAAGATGGTATCTCTCAACTTGGTTTTGATAAGATTCAAGAGATAATCCTAGACGAAACCCTTCAAGAACTACATATCACTGCACTTCACATGTAAGCAACTTTTTAATGGAAAGACAGACCCAACTCTCTCAGGGCCGCTAGTCTAGCCCGGCTATGATGTCTCGCTTACACCGAGAACTTTGTTGAGCTTCGTGCTCGACAAAATCGAAGGTCGCTGGTTCAAATCCGGCGCGGCCCACCACTTTTCATCTTGATACCAAAGAGTTGAAGAGTAGGAGTACTAGAATCTAAAAATGCGGTGAGTTCCTATCTTTAGAGTGGAATGACTACAGCCTATCTGGCCAAGCGGGAGTAGCCAAGCCAGGTCAAAGGCGGTGGACTTAAGATCGCACAAAGACATGGGGTCAAGTGGATAAGATATCCACTCTCGTAGGAGTTCGTGGGTTCGAACCCCACCTCCCGCACCATGTGTTTTGATACATATCCCAACTTCTAAAACCAACATCAAAACGAGAGTCATACTATGCCCATTCAGACCTTACTCACTTCAACAGGACTAGTCTTACTGATGGAGCTAGGCGACAAGACAATGTTTACCACGATGTGTCTTAGTGCTCAGTACAGAAGGCCTGGGCTAGTACTTCTTGCGACTATGATTGCGTTAGCAACCTCGTCAATAATCGCAGTAATTGTGGGCTATGTTCTCTCCACAACACTTCCCATTGAAATCATAACTTATGTATCGGGAATTCTGTTTATTGGCCTTGGAATCTATACCCTTGCTAGAGCTAACTCTGAGGTTCCAGATACATGTGATAATCCGGGTACATTGTTTGGGATGTTCTCACTGGTCTTACTATCAGAGCTTGGTGACAAAAGCCAAATCACAATTCTTGCTCTGGCCACTCAATCTCCCTTTTTCATCATGGTATTCATAGGCTCTATCATAGGGTTTCTTTTTGTGAATTCTATTGGTGCGATAGCCGGAAACCGTGTGGCAGCACGCATTCCATTGAAGACTGTGAAGATAGTTGTTGGGATAGTCTTCATACTATTTGGTACGCTCATAGTGATAGGAGTACTCTAAGTATCATATTTTGTGATGACGAAGCCTTTTATGACCTATCCGTCCTCTTTGAGTTCGAACTCGAAGGTGAGGATATCAATGAGTCTTGATGGTTCGGGTTATAGTGGTCTGGTACAAGAAAAGCTCTCCAATTCCGGTGTAAAGGTTGGAGATACAATTAGCATCAAGAAAGATGGAGAAGAGTATGTTGGAGTACTTATGCCACGAAGCCAAGTCGGCAGCGATCAATTTCACATCATCATTAAGATTGAAAGTGGCTACAATATTGGTATCAGGTTGAACAAAGACTCTGAAATTAAAAGAATCAAGGGCAGTAAGAAGAGAAAAACAACCCCGCCAGAGGAGAAAACAGATACCAAGAACCTACCCAGTGCTTCAATTCTAAGTACAGGCGGAACCATTGCCAGTAAAGTAGATTATCAGACTGGTGCTGTTAATCCTGCTCTGTCAGCACAAGACCTCTATGATACAGTTCCTGAACTTAGGAATTATGCCAATGTTCATGCAAAGGTCATCATGAGTGTGCTTTCTGAGAATATACAACCCAAAGACTGGACTAAGATTGCTCGTAGTGTGGCTTCTGAGATAAAAGGTGGAACTGATGGAGTTGTGATAGCACATGGAACGGATACACTCGGGTCCACATCAGCAGCACTCTCGTTCGCACTCCAAAACCTTCCAGTTCCTGTAGTTCTAGTTGGTTCCCAGAGGTCCTCTGACCGTCCATCATCAGATGCTGCAATGAATCTGACAGGTGCAATCAACTTGGCTGTCAAAGCAGATGCCGCAGAAGTCTTTGTCTTAATGCATGCAGAAACAGGTGACAGCCATCTCCACGCTCATCGTGGATCTCGTACTCGAAAGTTCCATACAAGCCGTCGTGACGCTTTCCAATCTGTCAATGACTATCCAGTGTTTCGCGTAATTGGCGAAGATGTGAAAGAGTTACACACTCCACTATTACGAAGAAATCTAGAGAGAAAGTTGGTTCTGAAACCCAAATTTGAGGAGAAAGTAGCTCTGATTAAGACAAATCCAGGGGTTAAATCATCCATAATCGACTATTTTGTGGACACAGGTTACAGAGGAATCGTGATTGAAGGCACAGGCTTAGGACACGCTCCCAATCGTCTTCATTCATCAATCAAGAAGGCTGTTGATGCAGGACTCCTTGTAGCAATGTCTAGCCAGTGTCTATTTGGACGCGTAGATATGAACGTCTATCGCTCAGGTGTCGAGCTTCTTGACATCGGAGTAGTTCCCTGTGAAGATATGTTTCCAGAAACCGCCTTAGTGAAGCTCATGTGGGCTTTGGCTAATACCAAAAATCTAGAATCTGCAATAGAACTTCTATTGAAACCTCTTGTAGGCGAGATTGACATGCGTAGTGAGGAGGCTGAGTATATTTCAAGCCTAGGAGGAGACCATACTGGCTCAAGATGAGAGATACAGACAATTAGGCCTAATGGTAGGTCTAGAACTTCACCAACAACTGAACACACAACGCAAGCTGTTTTGTCATTGTCCAACAGTTATCCGTGATGAGGAACCAGATGGAAACTTCGTTAGGAGACTGCGTCCAACTCAAAGTGAGATGGGAGAAGTTGACCCTGCAGCCCTCTTTGAGTTTCAGAAACAAATGCGGTTCTGTTACGAGTATTACAACGACACTACATGTTTAGTGGAAAATGATGAAGAACCACCTCATGACCTATGTGAAGAAGCTGTGGACATATGCTTGACAGTGGCTACTTTCCTCAAATCAAAACCCGTTGATGAAATTCATCCAATGCGGAAAATTGTGATTGATGGATCAAATACAACTGGTTTTCAGCGAACAACAATCATTGCAAATGGTGGAGAAGTGGATGTAGGAGAGAAAACCATTGGAATACAGACCATCTGTCTTGAAGAAGATGCTGCCAGAAAAATTGCAGACGATGATAAGAATAACATGAGAGTATACAGACTCGACCGTCTTGGCATTCCCCTAATTGAAGTTGCTACTGATCCTGACATACGAACTCCTGAGGAGGCACAGGAAGTTGCTCTTGCAATAGGTCTTCTCTTGAGATCAACAGGGTCCGTCAAACGAGGTCTCGGTACTATTCGTCAAGATGTTAACGTATCAATCAAAGAGGGAGCAATCATAGAAATCAAGGGATTTCAGCAGCTTGACATGCTATCAACACTGGTTGAACTTGAAGCCCAACGACAAGAGAAACTCCTTGAAATTAGGGACACGTTAAAGACTCGTGGAATCTCTCCAAAGGACCTCAAATCAAAGTTCGTTGATGTCACTACCATTTTTGACAAAAGTGAATCAAAAGTGATCAAAAAGGCTGTGAAATCTGGAGAAGCTGTATATGCCCTGAAACTACCTGGTTTTGCGAATCTCCTTGGTATTAAAGTTCAACCAAACCGAAGACTTGGGACCGAGCTCTCTGATTATGCCAAGTTCTGGGGAGGTGTTGGAGGGATATTCCATACGGACGAACTACCCAAGTATGGAATCACATCCAACGATGTGTCAAACCTACGTCAAAAGGTCAACGCTCACGAACAAGATGCAGTAGTCATTGTTGCATCATCGAAAGAGCAGTGCCATGATGCATTAGAGGCAGTAGTAAACAGAGCCAAGGAAGCTGTGAAGGGGGTTCCAGCAGAAACCCGAACTCCACTTCCAGATGGCACATCAAAGTATGCACGTCCTAGGCCTGGATCATCTCGTATGTATCCCGAAACTGATGTGAGACCGGTCAAAATCACAGAATCACGCTTGAAGACAATTAAAAAGAACATGCCTGAAACTATTGCGAATCGAGAAAAACGGTTCATCAAAGATTATGACCTGAGCCCAGATCTTGCCTACCAAATCACACGGTCTCAGAATCTCGATCTCTTTGAACAGATAGTAAAGGAAACTAAGGTTTCTCCAACAATGATTGCAGCAACCCTAGAAAACACAATAGTCAGTCTTCATAGAGACCGTGTTCCCACAGAGAATCTAGATGATGTCCACTTTCTTGAGATGTTCAAATCAATAGCCAAGAAAGCGATTTCATCAGAAGCAATACCCACAATTCTAACATTTTTCGCCAGTCATCCACAATCGAGCATTGAGAATGCAATAGAATCGACCGGTTTGGGAATGGCAACCAGTGGAGAGGTGGAAGATATCATCAAGAAGATAGTGTCCGAACGGGAAGATTTCATTCGAGAGCAAGGGGAACGGTCAGTAGGAGGTCTCATGGGCATAACCATGAAGGAACTTCGTGGGAAGGCTGATGGGAAGACAGTCAAGGAATTACTCGAAAAAGAAGTTCAAGCACTTCTTAAGTCATAGAGACCGAAGGTTAACTTTTAATAGACTAGCTCAGCGTGTGCCTCTACGTGATACGTGCCGCGGTGGCCTAGCCTGGTTAGGGCGCGAGACTCATAATCTGGCCGGGAAACCGGTTGACAACGGGGTCATTAGATTAGATGAGCGTCGAGAGATGAGATATCTCGAAGTCGAGGGCTCGAATCCCTCCCGCGGCACCATATCACCATTCGATTTTTGTCATGACGGGATTATTAGGTGCAATCTACACTTAACGCTATGAAGAAAGAAAAGTGGAAATTGGTAGGTGGTCGTGTCTATAGACTAGCAGAGATATTCGATAACATGTATGACGCGGCGCTACGAGCTAAGGAATTGAAAGAGAATAATCGCGTGTTCCTTTCAAAAATTGACAAAATACGATGGGCCGTATACTATAGACCAAGGGATCCTAATGTAGAATGCACTCCGAAGTACTTCAATGTAGCATAGACAACTCAACCCTCTATTGGTGCTTAATAGAGTTCAAACACACATACGTTCATGACAATCGACCCACTATTGACCGAAAATGATGCTGAGAACAAAAGAATCAGAGTGGAATCATTGGGTAGAGTTGTCAAACACATCCATCGTCCACACTTTGAGAAACTAATTCGCGAGTCCATCAGTTCAGGCGTTATTGATATCACAGACTGGACAATTGAGGCTGTGAGGGCACTCCTCAAAGTCTGTGCTGAGGAGAATCTCAGAGTCACCTTGAAAGACGGCACGCGGTATTTCATGCCTGTCAGATATCCAAAAGGTAAGATGCTAGAATCACTAGCTGATGCCATCGTGTCTGGTAAATGGTAGCCATCTTCCGGCTTTTTCGGTAACCTCTTTATTGAAGTGAGTCCTAGTCGACACCGGAGATGGAGTATGAATCTCACTTTCAAGACACTTGATGATGTGGATATTGCTGGAAAACGAGTACTGATTCGTGTTGACATCAACTGCTCTGTAGACCCAAAGACAAAACAGATTACTGATGCAACTAGGATTGAGGCTACTCGCGAAACACTAGTTGAACTCTCAAAAAGCAAAGTAGTACTGATGGCACACCAAGGGCGTCCCGGAAGCGATGATTTCATTTCGCTTGAGCAACACACTGCAATCCTAAAAGATATGGGGCTCAAAACAAGTTTTGTCGACGACATTTTTGGCGAGAAGGCAAAGAAAGCCATATCCCAGGTAAAAGATGGAGAAATACTAGTTCTTCAAAATGTTCGCTATTTTGAAGGTGAACTAAAGAATGCCCCCGCACAAGAAGTAGCTCAAGAACAGATTGTACAAGAACTCTATCCACTATTTGATCTCTTTGTGAACGATGCCTTTGGAGCAGCACACAGATCCCAGGCGTCACTTGTAGGTTTCACAACAGTACTTCCATCTGTAGCAGGAAGACTTGTGGAGAAAGAGATTCGCACACTCACCTCAGCAACTGCTACTGACCAACATCCATGGACGCTGGTTCTTGGGGGTAGCAAAGTAGAGGATAAGGTCAAAATACTCGACAAACTCTTATCAACTGATAGAGTTGACAACGCACTTCTGGGCGGTCTCATTGGCACACTCTTTCTGATAGCCGCTGGAAAGGTTTCTGAGAATTATTCGAAACCAATCAAAGGGTTTGAGTCAGCTGTAGAAACAGCACGAGAGCTTCTGACCAAATATCCTAATGTAATTCTACTCCCAGAAGATGCAGCAGTAGAACGCAATGACGAACGATTTGACTGTCACTTTGACGAGATGGAAAACAACCCGTTCTTGGATATCGGTCCAAAGACCAGTGAGAAGTTTGTCAGAATAATCAAGAAATCCGCTGTGGTTTTTGCTAATGGTCCAATGGGCTACTTCGAGAAAGAAGTCTTTGCGAAAGGCACTTCAGATGTTCTTAATGCCATAGCGGATTGTAAAGGAATCACTGTTGTTGGAGGTGGTCACATGGGCGCAATGGCGAAGAAAATGAAGTTAGATGAACGAATCACACATATCAGCACTGGTGGTGGAGCCACAATCAATTTCCTGACTGGAAAGAAACTTGATCTTGTGATTGCACTGGAAGATGCAGCCCAGAGAATGGAAAACTGAGATATTGTATTACAAATAATAAACATCTTTGACAATGTATCAGAATGAGTGGAGCCCCAGGCGAGATTTGAACTCGCGACCTGCTGATTACAAGTCAGCCGCTATAGCCTCTAAGCCACTGGGGCACGACCTGCTGGTCACTCTGAACGTATTATAGAGTTTTCGCAGTAGCAATCCTACTTGTCATGATAGACATTGTCTATGATAATGGCATAGGCAAGCAGCATCATTCTGGGTGCTAGTGGATCTACAATATGAATCACATACCTATCCTTGAAATTAAACATAGGAGCGAAGATATCTCTCCACTTGTCACCTTTCCTGATTTCTGCATAGACCAAATTCTTGTCCTTAGGATGTGTTATCCTGAAGTTCCATTTCATGACTCCGCCTTGAGCTTTATAGATCAATCTATCTTCAGCATCATACATATCCACTGAGCCCCTGAAGGCAATCATAGGTCTCTTTCCCCTACCAATTAGTTCGCCAGTTGGGGCCTTAACATCATAGATTGGGCGGGCACTCATCAATTTCTTGTTGATGATACATACAACTGAATCATCAGGATTCCTCAGTTCGATTTCAGCACGCATCGATATGAGCTTCCTCTTCATTGATCCAATCTTTTCACCTTGTGTATTGTAGATATCGCCACCACCAAATTTCCACGCTTTTTCATGCAGTACATAATACTCGATTGATGGGTCAAAAAGGTCCATACTACATCACCTTGAACAGAATCCTATCAATCTGAATACAATTAAGAAAAACTGGGTTGAACTCATGCACCCAAAAGGGGAAATTCAACCGAGTAAAGGCCAAATACGGTTCGATTTTTCGTTAGTCAAAGACATGTTTATGAGCCCCCGTGTATTGATAACGTGTAAGGACCGAATCTTTAAGGCGTGAATCCTTACCACACGAGCGTCTTACAAACTCTAATCCTTACGCGAAAAGTAAAATAGCATACAAAATTGCCTAGGAAGGCATAGGACAAATACCAGTAGGTGAAATAAATGCAAACTCCCTATTCACAATTCGCACAATCCATAGTTGATTTGTTCATCCCGATTTCAGACTTTTTCCAGTCAATCGGCATCCCATTTGGTCCAATAGCTTGGATGTATATCCTATCTATAGGTCCATTATTTCTAGTCATAGTCCTACTGGTAGTCCGCGGACGACGTGGTTCTGGAAGTGCTAGCGTAGATGAAGGAATTCGGAAAATAATCGCATCAACCGGTGATGTTTCAACTGGTCTTGCAGGCGCGAAGAAACTCAAATTCCTAAAGACACCAGCACAGGCTCTCGTATTCCTCAAAGTTGAAGAAAATGCCATTGAGCAAGCATTGTCCGCAGTCGATTATTACAACAAACAGGGTGACATTGACGAAGCCACTAAAGACAAGCTCGTCACAGTGTATCAAGATCGCCTTGCATCCGTACGAGACGCTCTGGCAAAGGATGAACAGCTCAAGGAAATCGTAGATACATCATCTGCAGTCGACAGAGCACGTTCTGATTATCTAGCCAAACTCGCTGCAATGTCTGGAACTGCTGTTGAAGCTGATACGACCGAAGCTGGTCCTTCCAGCGTTGGAATGCCTGAAACAGTGAGCACAGGTCCTCCGAGTGGCGCAGCCCCAAGTGAAGGACCTCCAAGCGGTGACCCTCCAAGTGGCGGTCCCCCTGGTGGTGGTCCTCCTTCTGGCGGTGCACCTCCAAGTGGTGGTCCCCCCGCTGGCGCAGCTCCAAGCGGTGGTCCTCCAGGAGGTGCAGCCCCAACTGAAGCTGCTCCAAGTGATGTACCTCCGAGTGACGGTTCCCCAGGCGGTGCACCTCCAAGTGGTGGCCCTCCAAGTGGTCCTCCGAGCAGTGGCCCCCCCGGTGGCGCAGCTCCTATTAGTGATACTCCCAAACCTGCTGGTGGAAAGAGCTCTCTACAGTCAGAAATGCTTGCAGAAATGGAGCGTTTGAAGGCCCTAATGGGCGGCGACTGAGTCTTACACACGAAGTAATTGACAGTATTTTTCACTTACAAGTGAAAATATTGACCAAATTCACCTTTCCAATATTATTAGGCAGAGTAAGGACAACAGTACATGATGAAGCCCTCTAGATGGCAGTTGGTAGACGGTCAAATATATCGTCTAGTAGACGTGCTTCACAGTAAGAGAAATGCTGAAATCCTAGCAAAATCCCTTGAGGACAACTGCGCTGTTGCTATCATATCTACAGAAGATGGTAGATGGGCTGTATATTGGAGACCCAAGACAGGGACCCTATGTCCATATGGTGTTGTCTAATTTCTTTCTCTCGGAAGGCTTTTGGGAAGCTTAGTGTACAGGTCTACCACACACTAGTGGAGACTGTGATATGTCGCAAGTGAAGCTAAATGCAGCCAAAAGTGCCCTAGAGAAGATACCTAAAACCGGTCCAATGGGTCTTGGTAGTGGATCAACAGTTGCCATTTTTGCGAAAGAGCTTGGAAAGCGAGTTTCCAATGGAGAGAACGATATCTGTGTTGTTCCCAGTTCATACCAAGCGTACCAGCTAGCCATTG
>JASFEF010000003.1:0-62358 GCA_050124975.1 Candidatus Thorarchaeota archaeon
CAGGGGTTGGAGTAATTCTCAAACGAGATATTGCACCTAACAAACTCGTGATTGCAAAACAGGACCAATCTAAAATTGATTCAGAACGTAGATAGTGAGGAGAGGCCTTGTCATCTAAAACGCTGAAAGAGTTCAACACTACTGTGAAGAACATAAGCAGTGTTGATGTCTTGTTCGGATACTGTTACCCCTCCACATACCGAGCAGGGATGACCGGACTTGCATTACACATTTTCTACTCCATTCTAAACTCAAGACCAGATACCTCGTGTGAGCGTTACTTCCGGTTTGATACTTCATCGCCTGCTCTTTCGGTAGAGAGTCGGAGACCCCTGAGGAACAATCACATCATTGGATTTTCTCTCACATATGAGGAGGATATACTCAATTTAGTGAAGATGCTTGATTCTGGAGATGTGCCTGTGCTTGCTGAAAAGCGGACTGATGATGACCCCATCGTGATTGTGGGAGGCCCTGTTGTCACTGCAAACCCAGAGCCCTTTGTTGATTTTGTAGATGCGTTTGTGATAGGTGAGGGGGATATAGTCATTCATGAGATTGTAGAAGCGGTTATGGCAGAAAGCTCCCGCAAAGAGGTCTTGTCACAGTTTGCTGAACTCAATGGTGTTTATGTCCCGACCATACCAAAGGAGAAGATAGAACGTAATATCATACTTGACCTTGACTCACTCGACTATCCTATCGCTCAGATCATCCCTGATGTTTCAGAGGGTTCTCGACTCGAGCCTGTCTTTGGCAAGTCATTCCTTCTAGAGGTGACTAGAGGCTGCGGTCACTCATGTCGATTCTGTCTTATTGGTCATGTATGTCAACCTAGAAGGACAAGAACTCTGAACAGACTGAAGGACCTCATAAGACTAGGAACAGAGAACACTCCGGTCGACAAGGTTTCCATGATAGGCTCTTCTTTAGGAGATCTTGATGGGTTGGAGGGCCTTGTTTGTTGGTCCGTAGACCAAGGATTGGGAGTATCAGTGCCCTCTCTGCGTGCAGACTCCGTGAGTAAACCACTTCTTGAGTGTCTAGTCAAAAGCGGGCAACGAACTTTGACAATTGCCCCAGAAACAGGATCAACGAAGCTACGAAAATCAATTGGCAAAGGGTTGAGTGATACTGATATTGAAAATGCTGTAGAACTCGCAGCTCGTTCTGGATATAATTCTCTCAAACTCTACTTCATAATCGGACTACCTGGAGAGACTGACGATGACCTCAAAGACTCCATCAATATGATTTTGAAACTAGTAAAAACCTCTGGATTGAAGGTCACCGCAAGTGTAAACCCATTCATTCCAAAGGCTCAGACCAGATGGGAGCGAGAACCTCAGCCCCCTCTAGACGAAATTCGTAGAAGGCTAAAACTAGTGGAGAGGGGAGTGAAAGAAGGTTCAAAGGCCACCATCGAATCGCTTGATCCAAGAAACGCAAGAATTCAAGCCGCACTCTCAGTTGGAGACCGTTCATTGGGAAAAGTGATTCAAAGTGCGGCAGTGTTTGGTGGGTATGCAGGATGGCGTCGAGCTGAGAAGGAAACTGGAGTTGAATTCTTCTCATTAGCAAATAACATAGAGAGACTACAAAATGAGCTGCCTTGGTCCTTTTTGCGCAATTAACGACTATAAGGCGAGCGCCGTCTTGGCAAAGCTCTTAAGTTAATTCTTGGAAGTCACTCTTGAGATACGCCATGACAAAGACTGGTCATGGTTGTCTGGTGACGATGCATGTCTGAAGATGGTGAATTTCGGGAGGTCTTTCCCGCGCTCAGTAAAGAACTTGAAGAGCAAACCACGAAGACATTCAAGATAGATGGTGTCCGGACAATGGCGGAGGAAACAGATTCTACGGGAGGAAAAGAAACATTCACACCGGATGTCGTGGACTATATTCGACGATGTGACACAGTGTCACAGGCTCTGGAAATAGTTGATTTTCTCATGAAACAAAATGAAATTAGTCCATCACAGGCCAAGGAAATAAAAGGTCAGCTGAAGGCTGATGGCTTGAGAAGCTTTGGTTCGAAGAAGGAAAAGGACCATTACCTCCACCACGGAATCGGCGAAGAGTAGTACGGATAACCCCAAAACGGGGCACAGACTACTATGGGTTTTACAGGCTTATTAGAGTCAGTCTGGTAACTAAAGAGCACTGAGGGCAGTGTCATTCCTTGCACTTTGTCAGTGGAGGGGAAAGATGAAGAAGAAACCTAAACTAAGTAGGAAACTATCAAAGATAGTCCGTGAGGCGGTATCTGAAGACCTAGAAACCTATGATATGCACAAGTGGAAAGCTGCGTGTAAAGGATTTGGACCAATTCACTATGTGAGTAGTACTAGAAGAATGTGGCTTGACAAGAATCAATATCGAATCGAAGGTGCAAGAGAGATTGTAGAATTCATGGATAAATGGATGACTCATTTTCGTAATATGGACGAGTTTGAGAACTATGTTGTGGCTGCAATAAAACAAGAGATTATTCTTGTCATCAGAAGAGCCCATCTGAGGATAAAGGATGAGAAAGGAATTCTGAATAGTGTAAAACTGAATGGATTCAAGACACTCATCAAGTGGGCGGATAATCCAATCGAACTCAGGAAAGGCCCTTACAAAGGACGCAAAACACTACCAAAGAGGTCAACGTAGCTATTAGGGAGGTTTTCCTAATCCTCCTAAGTGGTAAATCAACTGTTGGAGATAGGTCAGATTCATCCATTTCTTAACTTCATTTCTTGGATTCCGCCGTTCTAGAGCGTATTGAGCTAGAACTCTGAGCAGGTCACCCTTGAAACCCACAACTCCGTGAATCTTGTGTCCACGTCTTGAGAACGATTTCATGGTCTCTGCTTGACACGGAATTCGAATCAAGCAGTCAGGATTCAGAGAATGAAATGCAACTGTAGGAGTTTCTAATATCGACACAACATCCTCTCCCAGAGCAGCCATGTATCGCTTTCCCAAGGCAAGGTAGATGAGATCAAAATCGTTCTCCATCAGGTTGATGAATGATTCCTTAATCTTCAGTTTTTTGGCCTGTTTTCGTAGTTTTGTCATTTTCATGGATGTGAAACTACAGTCGTAGGGAGGAACTAGATCTTCTTCGTGCAATATACCGAATCCAGCGGATATGATGACTAATTGCACTGCAACACTAGGAATTGCTCTCAGCAAGTCAACAGCCTTGACGAGTTCAGAGCTTTGGGGGCCAGTGTACATATCACGCGCCTGCACACAATCCGAAGAAAGTCGCTTTTTCCAGTAGTTGATATCATGTTCTTCATCGATGTCAGTACATGTAGGTTGGTTGGAGTTGGTAGAGGTTTTTTTCTTGCCACAACTGCCTACTACTAAGACCCTCACTACTTCTTCCTCGAACTACAAGTAAGTATTAGCGTTCTTAAACACCGACAAGCTCGCTTAGTTTGGTTTGTAGACTCCCTTGTCACGGGCCCAGGATATTGTTTTAGGATCACAGCGCTTGAGCTCACGTTCAGGGAAGTCACTTAGTAGGTTCCAACCGATGTCAAGTGTTTGCTCAAATGATCGGTCCTCAAACTCACCCTGATTGATGAATTGGGACTCAAACTTGTCTGCAAATTTGAGATACTTCTGGTCTCTTTCTGTCAGTGCCTCAGATCCGACGACTGCCACAAGATCACGAAGGTCTCGACCCTCGGAATAGGCATAGTAGAGTTGTGCCTGTATTTCCTTGTGATCAAACCGGGTCATTCCTTCACCAATTCCTTCTTTCATCAATCGACTCAGAGATGGACCAGGATCGATTGGTGGGAAGATACCTCTCCTATGAAGTCCTCTTCCAACAATTATCTGACCCTCAGTGATGTATCCTGTGAGGTCAGGAATAGGATGAGTCATGTCATCCTGTGGCATGGAGAGAATTGGCATTTGAGTGATTGTTCCATTCCTTCCATGTATACGACCAGCTCGTTCATAGATTAGACTGAGGTCGGTGTAAAGATAACCAGGATATCCACGTCGTCCAGGCACCTCAGACCTTGCAGCACTAATCTCACGCAGTGCCTCTGCGTAGTTGGTCATATCTGTGAGAATAACTAGGACGTGCATATCAGCCGTATAAGCCAAGTATTCTGCTGCGGTGAGTGCAGCCCTAGGAGTTATAATACGTTCAATGGCAGGGTCATTTGCAAGATTCAGAAAGAGTGTGGTATGTTCAAGAGCTCCTGTTTCTTCGAATGACTGCATGAAGTATTGAGCCTCAGTGGCTGTAATACCCATCGCACCGAACACAATAGCGAAATCACCCTCCTCACCGGGAATCTTAGCCTGTCGCACAATCTGTGCAGCTAGTCTATTATGAGGAAGACCGGAGCCTGAAAAGATTGGGAGTTTCTGTCCACGGACCAGTGTGTTAAGCCCATCAATCGCAGACACACCAGTCTGGATAGGCTGTCGTGGATATTGCCGTGCATAAGGATTGATTGGAGATCCGTAAATATCCCAGTGGTCCTCTGCAGTCAAGGGAGGTCCTTTGTCTAAGGGATTTCCAGCACCATCGAGTACTCTGCCCAGAATCTCTGATGAAACTGGAAGTTTAAGAGTTTCACCCGTGAATCGTACAGCCGTTACATCCGTGTCAAGACCACTTGTACCTTCGAAAACCTGTATAACAGCACGGCCTTTGCCTGTTTCCAGAACTGTGCCTGTCAGTAACTCTCCAGTAGGAGACCTAATCTTCACGACTTCGTTGAATGATACATCATGCGTATTTTCAGCAACTAGTAACGGGCCACTAACATCAGAAATTGTTCTGTACACGATTGAGGATTCTTTGGACATTGTAGATACCGCCGTGGTCTTTCAGTATATGCTTCACTGCCGTAAAAGCAGCCGAGTTTTAAGAGTTACGAAGTGCATCTACAACCATACAACAACATGCAAGAAAGCAAGAATTGGTGCTAGCATCAATGCTCTAACTATTAGGGACTTGCCTTTTCCAGTAATATCGTTTGCATTTGGTGTGAAGTATAGAATAGCTCCCACCAATAGACAGATTGCAGCAACAGCATCACCCAACCAGACTAGTAGGGAGATTAGCTCAACGTCACTCATTCCAACAAATTGAAGCCATGCTGTTGTGGCACTCTCTAGCGTGATTGTTTCAACGCCACTGAATTGAGCAAACAGATTGACGATTAAGGGACCAACGAAATATAGGACAATTCCCAATCCAACTAAGAACTTTGCCAGCCCATCACCTAGTCCAGTGGCGTATACCATAAACCCGATTAGAACGAAGATTAAGTAGCCACGGATGGCCAATGCAAAAAAGACATTCAAGATATCACTAACAGTATTGAACCAGTTCTCAGGCATCTGTAGATCAAAGGGAGATTGAAGCATTAGAAGCACTAGACTGACCATATGGCTCACAGAAAGGAGTCAGTATGAGTGGATATAACGACCACTCAAACGAGTTCTTGGCTGAGAAGATGAAAGTCCTTTCTCATTGCAGTTTTTATCTTGGGAAATCTGAGGGCTGCGGCAGGATGATAGGTCATGAAGTATTTCCTGTCACCATTTTCAAAGAACTTACCATGAGCCTCTGAAACCTTCCAAGGACCAATGAAAGAGGAGATTGCTACACCTCCTAAGAGAACTATGATTTGGGGGTTGATTATCTCAATCTGCCGCTCGAGATATGGTTTACAGGTATCAATCTCAGTCTTAGTAGGAGACCTGTTTCTCGGAGGTCTTGACTTTAGAATTGACGTGATAAAGACAGTGTTTCTAGAAAGTCCGATTTCTTGAATCATAGATATCAAGAGCTCTCCAGATTTTCCAACAAAAGGGCGACCAGACTCATCCTCTTTTGCACCGGGGGCCTCACCGACAAACATCACACTAGAGGTAATTGGTCCCTCACCCGGAACTGCATTCGTACGGGTCTTGTGTAAAGGACAAAGTGCGCAGTGTCTAATCTCATTATGCAGATCTTCAAGCTGTTCCTTACGCGTCATGTCTACTAGCTAAAATACACACATAGCGATAAAGGCCACGTATTTTCTGTGGCAACTTCGTTCAATCATGCAGATTCTTGGTACAAAAGACCTGACTCTGACATCTCTTGGAGTAGTGATTGAAACTCTCCTTCTATCTTCTTCTCAATTGCATCCATTGTTTCATCATATGAGTCCCAAGGTGAGATCTTCATTCTGGCGATGTTGTCAAGAACACTAAGCTCTAAGATTCTCCGGACTTGAACACCCATTTGTACAGCTTCTGTCATTTTGTGTGCGAAGTTGATGATTATCTTCAACATTCGGTATGTCTTCCCGAGGGGTGAATACGTATCAATCTCATGTAGCGCACTCTGTGTCAGGAAGTCTTCCTTGATCATACGTGCAGCCTCTAGAATCGCACGTTCGGATTCTGGAAGTGCATCAGGACCTACAAGCTGGACAATTTCCCTAAGTTCTTGGTCCTTCTGGAGGAGAGCAAGAGCCTCTGTGACCAGTTCGGGCCAGTCGTCACCCATATTCTCTCTTTGCCATCTCTGAAGTGTGCCAAAGTAAAGTGAGTAGCTTGTCAGTGTGTTGATTGCCGGGAAGAACCTTCGAGCTGCAAGATCCTTATCCAGTGCCCAGAACACCTTTACAATCCGTAGAGTTGCTTGGGTGACAGGTTCTGAGAAGTCACCACCTGGAGGTGAAACAGCCCCACAGAGTGTGATTGAGCCGAGTTTTTCATCTGACCCAAGTGTCTTCACTCTTCCACCGCGCTCGTAGAACTGAGCCAGTCTTGACCCAAGGTATGCGGGATAGCCCTCTTCAGATGGAAGCTGACCTAGACGACTTGAAATCTCACGCAACGCCTCAGCCCAACGGGAGGTGGAGTCAGCCATCAGAGCAACATCATAGCCTTGATCCCTGAAATATTCGGCAATTGTGACCGCCACATAGATTGAGGCTTCTCGAGCTGCAACAGGCATATTCGATGTGTTGGCAATAAGGACTGTCCGTTCCATCAAGGGGCGACCTGACTTCGGGTCTTTCAGATGTGGCCACTCCTCCAGTGCCTCAGTCATCTCATTTCCACGTTCACCACATCCGACATAGACAACAACCTGTGCGTCAGCCCATTTGGCAAACTGGTGTAAAGTTACAGTCTTTCCAGTTCCGAAACCTCCTGGAATGGCACCTGTACCACCTTTTGCTTGAGGCATGAAGGTATCAATGACTCGTTGTCCAGTCACAAGTGGAGTGTCCATCCCAACACGATCTTTGAATGGGCGACCCACTCTGACAGGAGTCCTCTGCATCATCATGACATCATGGACATCGCCATGTTGGTCCTTTACCTTGCAGATGGTTTCATTGACTGTATACTCACCCTTATTGGCCAGTTCAACGATTTCACCCTGTACTCCCAAAGGAATGAGAATTTTAGATGTGATGATTCCAGTTTCAGGCACCTCGCCAATAATGTCGCCAGGTTCTACTTTGTTTCCTACTTTGACTGAGGGATTGAATTCCCATTTCTTCTCCTTATTGAGACCTTCAACACTAAGCCCTCTTGTGATAAAGTCGCCGGACATCTCACGTAGATCGGGCAGAGGTCTCTGAATACCATCATAGATTGATCCTAGAAGGCCTGGACCGAGTTCTACTGACAACGAATCACCAGTGGCTTCCACTGGTTCACCGGGGGCAATACCAGATGTTTCTTCATAGACTTGGGCTGTAAACTCCTTATCTCCGACTTCAATCACTTCACCAATAATCTGCTGGTGCCCTACTCGAACAACTTCATACATTCGAACAGCAGGAATACCAGAACACTGAACTACAGGTCCTGCAATGTTTTCAATTCGCCCAATTACTTTGGTCAAGGTTCAAATCTCCGGTTCAATCATAGATTAGATGTTTATCTCGATTCCAACAGCTCTGCGAATCAGTTCTTTTAGCACTGTTTCATAGGCGCCAGTGGTTCCGTCTCTGTCAGGTATCAGCAATATAACTGGTACGGGCGACTGGGACAGTTCAACAATCACATCTTCTACTTCTGCGGCCAAAGGTTCTGTGATCATGATAAGCCCCATAGAGGGGTTTCTGAAGAACTGATACAGCAAATCACGGGTTTCTTCGGGTGTTTTCGGAATAGCACATTCGCTAACACCGACCAACCGAAACCCGGTGACCGTATCCCTATCGCCAATCACTGCAATTTTATCACTAGACATGGATGCTACCACTGTAGTCGGACTTAGACTCATGCCAAGCTGTCCACTAAAAAAGCATTTGGAATTGACGGGAGTACGAGTATTAACCAGTAAATTGAGAAATGAAGTCTTGTTCTTCAACAATTGTCCAGCAATAGAGACATTTCAGCTTCACTGGTGTCTTTGATACGACTTCATACTTGCTTTGGATTGGCTCTCGCTCCTTGTTTGTCACGCACCTCTGATTTGGACACTGGAAGATGTCAGAGATTATCTCTGGAAGTTCAACTCTAGTCTTCTTTATGATTTTGAAATCCTCGATAAGGTTGATTGTGGCCTCTGGTGCAACAAGGGCAATCCGAGCAACCTCCTCATCTTCAAGGAATCGATGTTCAACCTTCACAATGTCTTTCTTTCCAATCTTTGAGCTGGTTATGTTCATCGCCAATGAAACTATGTTCCCATCTTCGCCAGTAATTCCTAGGATTTTAAGAACCTCTAGGGCTTTACCAGCCCTGATATGATCAATCACAGTTCCGTCATGAATTTTGACAATTCTGATCTTTTCAACACCAACTTTCTCAGACATGTCCAATCACACGCAGGTTCGTCCTATCAATCACCCGGTTTTAGACCTTCCCGTTTCCCGAAACCTAGACATTCCTAGACATTAGAGTCTTGGACTGATGTTCGGTTCCTGTTTCCTAGAGGTCCGCTCGACAAGTCCTGAGGACCCACCAAGTCTTACATCCTCTCCACAGGCAGTTAGGGTCTCCGGCAAACTGACGGTGACCAGATTTAGTGCAGCGTTCAGATCCCTGTCGATCTGTAGCCCACACTGTTCACAAACATACTCTCGTTCCGAGAGCAATAACTCCTTCTTTATGTGTCCACAGTGTGAACACAGCTTTGAGGAGGGAAAGGTCCTGGGCACAACGACAAGTTGCGAACCATACCACTGGCACTTGTACTCCAGTTGCCTCCTAAACTCGTAGAATCCCACATCTCCGATTGCCCGGGCCAGCCTCCGGTTCTTCATCATACCAGACACACACAAGTCCTCAATCACTATCTTGCTGTGGCTCTTGGCAAGATAGGTGGTTAACTTATGCAGATTATCCTGTCGGATGTTGAAAATTCTCAGGTACATCCTGGCTAAGCGTAACTTTGCTTTCTCGCTGTTCTTGCTCCCCTTCTTCTTTCGCGAGAGGCTTTTCGAGAACTGTCTGATTTTTTTGAGTTTCCTCCCAAAGGCTCGTGGATTGGCAAAGACAGTTCCATCAGAGAGTGTGGCCATTGTCTTGACACCAAGGTCCACACCCACCACCTGTCTATCTCTGGGTGTTGGATCAGGAATCTCCTCCTCCACAGTGACTGACACAAACCATCGGTCAGCCCTCCTCCTCACTGTAATTGAGAGTATCCTTCCAGAATGATATCTTTCTCGCTTCTCCTTGATTCGGACCTTTCCGATTCGTGGGAGCTGAATCTTCCTTCCTTCGAACCTGATTGTCCCAGTCAGTCTGAAACTGTCCCTCACTCCCTTTCTCTTGAAGCGGGGAAATCCTATATTTTGTCCCTTCTTTAATCCTCGATAGAAGTTCTGGAAGGCTCGATGAAGGTCTCTGAGAGCCTCCTGTGGTGCGCACTTCGAACAGTCGTACATCCAAGGGAACTGGGTCTTCTTCAGACTGTTCAGTAGCTTGTGTTGCTTCATGGCATCAGTGAATCGTTCCTTTCCCTGGTTTGTCTTGATGAGAGTGATGCGTTGTTCGAGACCCCAGTTGTATGTAAAACGTGCGACTCCTGCATGTTGGTGAAGAGAAGACCTCTGATGGTTGTTGGGGTCGAGCTCGTACCTGTAGGCTTTGATAACCAACATGAGAGTCAGATGGTAGTGATGATAGTATAATAAAAGGTCATACGGAATTCAGTACATCTCTTAAGACAACAACTTGTTCTATGTTTCAGATTGTCTGAGTTCTTGGCAGTTGCTATCAAACTCTCCAAGCTTAAAGGCGAAGGTTGATATGCACAGCAGATGGACCACTCCCAGAAGACGGTGATGGTGTCTTGGTTTTAGAAGGACTTGGAAAATCACTCAACTCAGCTCTAAAGAAGCTCTTCGGCGCAAGTGTCGTAGACGAGGAATTAGTGAAGGAGTTAGTGAAAGACATCCAACGTGCCCTATTGGTTGCTGACGTGGATGTCAATCTTGTTATGGCAATAACTGAGAGAGTACAAGAACAAGCCCTAGACGAAACCCTGCCAAGAGGTGTATCACGTCGTGAACATGTAGTCCGTGTTGTTTGGGACACTCTGGCATTTTTCTTGGGAGAGAAGACAGTTCCATTGACAATCAACCCAGGAAAGCCCAACCTTGTTATGATGGTGGGCATTCAAGGATCGGGAAAGACAACAACCATCGGGAAACTTGCCCGATACTATCAGAAGCGGGGTATTAAGACGGGAGTGATCTGTGCAGACAATTTCAGACCAGGAGCCTATAACCAGTTAAAGCAACTTGCTGAGAAATCAAATGTTCCTTTCTGGGGAGATGAGGAAGAAAAAGACGCCACAAAGCTAGCAAAGAAAGGCGTTAAAGAGATGCAGAAGAAAGGGATTGAACTCATTCTCCTAGACACTTCGGGTAGGCATAGAGAAGAAACTGGACTCATCAAAGAAATGCGCGATATCTCAAAGAGTGTAAAACCCCAAGAGATTGTCTTGGTCATAGATGGCACTCTTGGTCAGCAAGCAGGGGTTCAAGCTGCTGCTTTCCAGAAGGCAACAGACATTGGATCGATAATAATCACTAAACTTGATGGAGGTGCCAAAGGTGGTGGTGCGCTCTCAGCTGTTGCAGCAACACAAGCGCCAATCAAGTTCATTGGTGTTGGAGAAGGAATGGATGCCATTGAGCCTTTCAATCCAACAAAGTTTGCTGGACGACTTCTTGGAATGTCAGATATCCGAGGACTCATAGATAAAGTGCGGGAGGCTCAGATTGAGGTCGAAGAAGACGCTGCGAAGAGGATTATGAAGGGGCAGTTCTCATTGAAGGATATGATGGCCCAGATGAAGCAGCTCAAGAAGATGGGGCCGATTGGGAAAGTCCTGGAGATGTTAGGCCTTCAATACAAACTCCCTGAAGGAATGGCGGAGATTCAAGAAGAGAACATGAAGCGATGGGAAGTAATAATGAATTCAATGACAAAGACTGAGTTAGAGGAGCCCAAGTTGATCAAATCGTCAAGGATCAAGCGAATTGCCAAAGGCTCTGGAACCTCTCAGAAAGATGTCAGAGACCTCCTCAAGCAACATGAACAAATGAAGAAGATGATGAAGGCGATGGGTAAACAACGCAGAGGCCGGAAAGGAGGAATTCCTGGATTTCCAGGTCTTCCAGGTACATGAAACGTTCATAGTAGATTGTGATTATAGTGCGCCGCTTTCTTGTTAAGTTCGAGAAGTTCCCAATTGACAGAAGTTCTGTGAAGTCCGGACAGAACAGCCCTGAAGTGATTATTGCATGTCGCTGCGTCAATGTAGGATTGTTCATTTCAGGAGATCTTCGTCGAGATGTGATTGTATCATTAGCCATAGGAACTGAAGAAGATTTTCGGGTAGTATCATTTCCAGGACACTCCCTGAGAAGGGTTTCGCCAGATGAGCGATCAATCTCATTCTTCCTACTGAAAGCAATGGAAAAAATGCAGAATCTTGAACTAGGAGAAGCATCCATAATGGACAATGGAATCGAGCTTGAAAGGTCATCACTAGACGAATTGGTTGAATTATGGGGGTCTAGTGTTATCCAAGTACCTTCAGACAGTCCAGAGAGGTTCATCCTTGATGCCAATCTTTCTGCAGATAGACTAGAAAACACACCATGAAGAAAGCTTCATAATATCAGCATTCCAATTTTCCAATTGAACCAATCATCGAGTGTGAAACTTTGCCTACCAATACATCTCCAGAGTTTGATAGACAGAGGATAGTTTACGAAGAAACAGAAGACCTCGCTCAGAGGATAGTAGAGCTGGAGAAACTTCTATCTCTTGCACCCAGACATAAGGGTGCAGAGCGAATGAAGGGTGACTACAGGAAGAAACTAGCGACACTTAAAGCTCAGTTAGAGAAGAAACGAGAACAGGATCGTGCTCGTCGGAGTGGGGGCGGTTCAGAAGAGGGAGTTGTCAGAAAAGAAGGAGCTGGACAAATCTGTCTCATCGGTGTTACAAACAGTGGAAAATCAACACTCATCAATGCAGTCACCAATGCAGAGTTTGATGTCGGAGACTATCCCTTCACAACACCGATTCCAACACCAGCCATGTTGACTCTTGAAGACATTAATATTCAGCTCGTAGAACTTCCAGGAGTCTTTGAAGGCAGCCACGAAGCGGGGATAGGTCGACAAGCTTTAGCAGTGGCTCGAAACTCTGATTGTATTGCCCTAGTTATTGACCTCTCCAAAGATATTGATTCACAGATGAACATCATACTTGGGGAATTAAATGCAGCAAGAATTCGTCTTAACAAGGAGAAATCAGCGGTTAGGATTGAGAGAGTGGGACTTGGGGGCCATATGATCTATGGAGCTCAGAATTTTCAAGGAGACATTGAAGAAGTAAGAGAATATCTTCAAGCTCGCAAAATCACAAACATAATTGTCCGATTCCAAAAACCAGCAACCTTCGATCAGTTTGTTGATGCCATGGACACTAGTGTTGCATATGTTCGTGCAATGATTGTGGCTACAAAGGGTGACGCAGAGGGATCTGAAGCGAGATTCAAAGAGCTGGAAGAGAAGTACAGTCACCGGTTTGATATAATCCCTATTTCTGCCGAAAAGAATGAAAATCTCGATGGGATGAGCTGGTCATTCTATGAACATCTCGACATACTACGGGTCTATACAAAGATACCAGGGAAGAGAAGAGAAGACAAACCAATTGTGCTTCCTGAAGGTTCTGTAGTGGAGGATGCAGCAGGGAAAGTGCACAAGGAACTATTTGTAGAGAGGTTCCGTTCTGCAGTCATACTCAGGGCTAATGATAAGATAAAGAGAAGAACTGTAGGCCTTAGCTATCCACTTGAGGATGGAGACGTATTGCAGCTCGCCCATAGGTAGGGATTGCACTTGGTTGAATTTCCAAATCTGGTTGTTGTTCTTGTGGGTCCGGAGAATCCGGGAAATGTTGGTTTTGTGACGAGAACGTTAGCAAACTTTGGAGTGCATGAACTAAGAATAGTGGGTGAAGATCATCGACAAGACCAGTTTGCAAAGATGTTCTCAGTACACGCCCATGAGATTCTGGACAATGCAGGTATCTTTGATGATTTGGGCTCTGCTCTCTCGGATGTTGATCTAGCATGGGCTGCAACTGCGAGGGCAGGCAGAAATCATAGTGTCACACGAGCCTTGGTTCCACTTGCTGAACTGCCCAATCCGAATTCGCTCGAGAGTCGGATTGCGTTGGTCTTTGGTAGAGAGAGTACGGGACTGTTCAATGAGGAGATGGAACTATGTGACTTGGCATTTACAATACCCACTTCGAAGGACTATCCAAGCCTCAACCTCAGTCACGCGGTGTCTGTAGTCCTCTATCATCTTTTCTCAAAGTATGCCCCCGAGGAGCCTCGTCAACCTTCAGAAGCACGAGCTGCAACGTATCAAGAACGAGAGCAGGTGTACAAGTTCTTTGATGATGTTGTAGATCAACTGCGTCTAAAAGAACATAGAGTTCCGATTGCCAAACAGGTCTTCAGAAACCTTCTAGGCAGGGCATACATGACAGGCAGGGAGGTTGCTACGCTCACAGGTGTAGTACGACGAATCAGCGAACTAGTAAATGATAGCAAACAGCTCGTGGACTAGTTTCCATAACCCATCTTTCGTTTGATGTCTGGGTCAATCTTGTCAAAGGCAATCTTGCAGGGAGTGGGCATCTTTGGCGCAGCTTTCTTCAGTGCAGCCATTGCCTGTTTGATGTGACGAGGGTTGGTGCGAATTGTAATCAAGGGTTGACCAGGTCTAACTCTTGCTGCAATACCTATCACCTTACCCCAAGCTTTTCGCATTCCATCCTGAACACGATCTGCACCAGCTCCAGAGATCATCTTGTTCTCTCTGAGGTAATGGTAGGGTTTCACACGTATCCTCAGGTGATAGTTCTGTCTACCAACTCTCTTGGTCATATGTCGGTTAGAAGCAATACGGGCAGCCTCTAGGGCTTGATGCCTAATCTGGCACCTCTCAAGACCAACCAGTGATAGCTCTACCTCAAAATCTCCACGAGTGTTGCCCATGTCAAAGCTCACTATTCGGCTTGCAGGCTGTCTGTGGATGTACTTCTTGCGGACGAATGGAGGGCGGTCGCACTCCCTGTAACAATGTCCAGGTCTCTTTCCCATGATTATCACCTGATTGGTCTACGGTCTATAGCATGACCGAATTAGCTCGAACCCGCGAGGATTTCAATAAAAGGATTATGGACTGTGACCTGGGAACAGAGTAGGAAATCGAGTAGATTCTCAAGTGATTATTGTTTTCCTCGAAGAGCATAAATTGATTCATGTCAATGTATTCTCCGTGGCGTGCGCAAGCACGATTCAGATTTTGGGGGATAAATGTTGAATCCAATCGAGATTAGAAATCTTGTAAAGTCCTATGGCAATTTGATTGCTGTCAATAACCTATCCTTCGATGTTCGTGAAGGTGAGATCTATGGTCTATTAGGACCAAACGGTGCTGGAAAGACAACAACCTTGAAAGTTATGATGGGACTCTTAGATCCTGATTCAGGAACTGTCAATGTCTTTGGAACCAATTCGATCTCTGATCCTATTGAAGTTAAAAAAAGAGTAGGATATGTTCCTGAAGAACAGCTTCTCTATAATTCGTTAACCTCTCGAGAGATTCTTGAGTTCGTAGCATCAATTCGTGGTCTCGATTATTTTCATGCAAAAAACCGAGTGACCGAGATGGCGCGTGCGCTTGATTTTACAAGTCACTATGATAAACCAATTGTGACACTATCTCAGGGGAATAAACAGAAGGCAATGCTTCTCATAGCAATGCTACATGCTCCTGATTTGCTGATACTCGATGAGCCTTTCTCTGGGCTAGATGTTAGAACGACTCGTATAATGAAGGATGTTGTTCGTATTCACACAGAAAAAGGCAGGTCAGTATTACTCAGTACACACGTAATGGAGATGGCAGAGGGTCTGTGTGATCGTGTTGGTATTATCGATGATGGTGTGTTAGTGGCAGAAGGAACTCTGGAGGAACTTCGGAATCAAGCAGAATCTGAAGGAGCTACGCTGGAGAATGTCTTTCTGAAACTAACAGGTGAAGAGGAGGAAGTCAGAGCGGGTGTCGATACATTACGGGAGGCTTTGGACAATTGAGTTTTCGTGAGCGTTGGAAGATTGCAGGTACCATCGCTCAGGAAATCAGATTTTATGGATTGCTAGAAGCCAATCCGTCCAATCTTTCTAGAATCAAAGAGAAACCTGAGCAGGTTGTTAAACAAATTAAGAGAAGTGCAACATGGAATGCAGTCCTGACAGGGTTTATCATTATTATGATTGGTGTTCTGATGGTTGCATCAGTATTGTTCCTTGGAATACCTGGTGAACTCGAACTGAATTTTGCTATATCACTTGGAATCTTCCTTGGTCTGGGTTTTGTTATAATTTTCTTTGTGAATCTGACCTCCGCAACTGGATTCTTCAATGCAGGCGCTATGTTATTACCTGCTACATTACCATTAAGCAGATCCGATTTGGAGGGATTGATGACCTTGGTCTTTGTACGAATATTCGTAGCTCCCTTCGTCTTGCTTCTGACTATTTTTCCGATAATAACATCTCTTGTTTTTGGGATTGTCACAGGAATCTTTGTTCTTGGAGCATTAGCAACAACACTGATTTTGGCCTTGGGTGCCCTAATCAGAGCTGCGGGATGGTTTCATCAAAAATCGCAGTCTGGTGACGAATCAGCATTTTCGGTCATCATTCGAGTTGGGGCAGGTATAGGAATGACTCTCGGTATTGTCATGGCCTACAGTGCCATGAATTTTGTACCATATATTGTTGAATTTATCATCTATGTTTCAACAGCTTTTAGTCCGGAAGTCCTGAGTGTTTTTGCACTGGTTTTCCCATTCTCCTTTGGATTCGTTGCGGCAATATTGACATATGGTCCTGTATTCTCTCTCCCAACAAGCATTATTGCTACTGCAGCATCAATCATCTATGTTTTTCTTGGTATGCGAAGTTATCGTTCAAGCGGTCGAATATTGCGTTCTCTTGCGCTAGGCGGTGTGCCCATGACAGTAGCATCCGCAATAAAGCCAATCGATCTGCGTATCTCTTCTTCAATTCCGGCTCTTATTAGAAAAGATATCCGTGTCGCAACTCGGAGTCTTGGTTCAATTATGCTCCTTGTGTTTCCTTTTCTAATGATCTTTGCAATCCTTCCTACTTTGTTCATCGGATACACTGAATCTACCGTTATACGGAGTTTTTCTGTTTTAATGATGGTGGGATATGCTACTATGTTTGCAGGACTATCAATGATGGGGCTACTTGGTCTTGATACACAGGGAGCGTCAGTGTACGAAGGATTACCACTTCAAACAAGACAAGTTCTTAACTCGAAGATAGCAATATTTGCCATTTCTTATACACTTACATTGTTGATTGTTTTTGTGTTACTTCTATCTAGTAGCTTAATTTCACCATTTCTTCTGTTAATACCATTATTTCAACTGCCTTGTGCGTATTCGATTGGGGGAGCTGTAGGTGGTGCAATATATCGGATACGTGGTGGTGGTCGAGTAACTTCAGTAAATCTTGTAGGTGATCAGGTAGTATCACTCATAGCACTGATAGTAAGCGTAACAGTTGGCTTTCTACCTTTGATTGGTTATTCTGTTATCTTATTGCAAACTGGAAGTCATTTGCTATCAGTCATCTCCCAACTGTCAATATCAATGCTTGAAATGGTTCTGTTGTTAATTGGTATACCCCGTGTCTTGAGAGATTAAATAGAAGATATTGTTGTCAACCTGTAGACTTGGATTCTTTCTTGCTGTAGGGATTGTCATCGTTGCTGAACTGGTCGGGTGGTATCGATTAATTGAGAGTAGATGATATGTGTTTCATACGAGAAATAAACACCCTAATCTGAATTGTTTCTGAGAGAGAACCACACTGGTAGGACTAGCAAGTGAAGCCGCGTTCCTAGACTGATGCGTGACATCTCGATGATCGGTATCTCAAATAACCGGAGCGCAGGTCTAAGGATTATGGACTGTTCATACCTTGTTCCGCTTTCTGAACTCAAGTGTGGCAAGAATCAAGATAACGATTCCTACAAATAAAAAACCATAGTTGAGATAGCCCAACCATGGTATGGGTACAGTAGTATTGAAGCCAGCGAGTAGTATAAGGACTACACCTATAATTGCTAATAGAACCCAATAATTCTCCGACTTCTCCATCGCAACCACCACCCAAATAGGTTCATTGATTTCTTAAAAGCAAATCATTCAGATGCTGTGCCGTACGAAAGACAGATGTGATTTCGAACTAATGCATAACTAGACATCATCTGGATGGAGATGATTTGGAGAAGCGCTTGCGGTTGCCCTATGTTGCAGTGGTCCTTAGTTTACTACTGCCATATGGTGTCATTGAAGGACCCTCGTGGATTGGGACAATCGTACAACAGTGGTTGTTTCCATTCTGGGAAATCGTCAACGTTTCAGGTACCCACAATTATAGAGCATTCCATTTTCTATTTCCATTCCCTTGGTACGAATTCCCACTGGTTTTGCTGGGTCTGATGTGGTTTATTCTAGGCTTATCAACAAGCAAGCTCCTGCAAGAGCTCTATATGGGACGAATTCAACGGCGGTTCTTCATATTGCTGCTACTAGGAGCACTGGCATCCCAATACATAATGACCTATCTGATGCTTTATCATGTCTACATATTCACACTGGACTACGTGCTTCCTTGGCCTGTTCATACACTACTTGTGTTGTCACTAGCTGTTTTGTACAAGAAGGCACAATAATACATACAGTCAAAATGTAAATATAAAATAATAAAACATATTATTGTGCGTGGAGCTCTGATTGTCACACTAAAGCACGTGCTTTGCTTGGGGTTGCATGCACACTTCCTTCTAGCTGTGTTTCTCGATAATCGGTATCTCAAACAACCAGAGCGCATGCAATTCTAGAAACCCTTCAACATTAATACGGACTGCAGCAGTATTGTAATTGGGTAGAGGTTTCGATGACTACTGAACATTCAAGCCAGCAGGAGAGAGGAGTCAGGAAATGGTCACGGTCAACTCTTCTTGTGGTGGTCATAATTCTCATCACTATAGGTGGCACGACCTATTTAGTAGTACAGCGAGAACAGTATACTCGAGTGGTCTACGAAATTGAGGGGCACATACTTGAGATTGGTGTCGATTGGCTCTATGGAGAATTCAGGGGGACGGACCTTCCGGGTGACATGTATCTTATGGTGGGCATCGTTGGAGAGATAGCTGAAGGAACTGGGGGATCTGTGCGATACAATTTCAACCATCGACAGATGGCCCTCGAAGAATATCTTCAGTTGAACGAAACTGAACATGAGGATATGTTCGGTCGTAGCGAGTCTAGAGAGTACGGTGTACCGGGAACACGTTTCGGGGGCGGTGGATGGGGTGGACCAATCAGAGATGAGACCTATGTGTGGGCTCTCCGTTTCCTAGAGGTAGGAGGAAGGACTTCAGGAAACATCACTATTTCGTTTCAAGTCATCATTCGTCTTCTTTGATTTCTACTTAGGATGCATTGATAACCCCTCATGTATTATATCAGGACAGGGATTTTGCAAGACACTGAAAAGGAGTATTGAAAAGTGGGAAAGACAGGAGTCGCAGGTGGCGTTTTGGTCTTCATTTTTGGTTTACTTTTATTCATTGATGATTTACATGATTTTGTGCCAGGAACCGAGTTTCTTCAGTGGTTACCAGATATTTCTGATCCATTCATCATCGGTGGATTCCAGTTACATCATCTTTACCTTGGCATAATAATCATGCTGATTGGACTAGCCATCGCCGTGAAGTATGATGAGTAGTTGACTAAAGGTCTACTTCTCACTCTTGACTCGAGGTTCTGCTACGACCTGTATTGGATTGCCCTCGGGGTCCTTCAGGTTAAAGTAGGAAACCATGTCAGGGATATCAGTTATGTCAGATGTGTCAATGCCCTTACTCTCGAGATATGTCTTACATGAATCAAGGTCCTCAACATCCATTGTGAGCGTTCCTGAACCCTGACGATGTTCACCCTCTCGTATCAGATTGATGCCCAGCTTGGCTCCTTCTGCGGGGAGTGCGAACTCAGCCCACCCGACCTCTGCTCCTCCATCCCATTTGATTTCTAATCCCATGACTTCGGAATAGAACTTCTTTGCACGGTCGAAGTCCTTCACTTGATACTGAAAATACACTGATCCCTTTTTGTAAGGCATTGGCCATTTCTTGTCGCCCATAATAATCACGTCACTCAATATGTAGAGTCTAAATTTAACTATTGTGAATAATGGTTTGGGGTGAAACTCAATTCTGAAGGGATCCAAGGACAATCAATGGAAACAGAATGGTAGCATCGCCTATGACTGTTTCAAAGTTTGCTCCAGTCTGGACCTTTTGCCAAGACACCCCCTCGACTAGAGGTGCACCCCCAAGGCTACCACCCTCGGGTCGATCAAGCGTGATTTGTACAGCCATATCGAGACCTCCCCTCAAAATCGTAGACCCCATTGTGAAATGTTTCGTGAGACCTCCCCCGAGCATGAGTGCCCCTGTCTTCTTCTGTTCTGTCACAATTTCACCCAAGATTCTGAGGTCCTTTACAAAATCAAGTGCAAGGGGCTTAGTTGTGCTATACGTGTAGAGGTGAAGACCCAGCATGGAGTCCATGAGCCCGGGAGAGAATAGGGGAATATCATAATCAGCAGCCTGCTTAACGATTGAGTTGTTATCATCTATAGTCATACCAAGTTCAGTGAGAAACTCACTGGGAGCAAGGGTTGTTAGTTTTTCCTTAGGAAGACCATCAAGGAACTTGTAGATACCCTTCTCGAGGAGCTCAAAGTCCTTCTCATGTACAAATATGTCCGCAATTCTCCCCATTCCAGCCTCTCGGAGTTCAGTATCATCCTTTGAGGATGGAACTCTAAAGTGACTACCCCCATATGCCTCAACGAGGTCATGAACAATGTTTGCGCCACTAGTGACAATGGCTTGGATGTGCTCTTTCTCTACAAGATAACGTACAATGTTACGTAGACCCCCAGGAACCATGGGACCGGACATAGAGAGAAATGTGAAGCAATCTTTGTCGTCAAACATGCGCTTCACAATTTCAGAAGCTCTTCCCAGTCTTCCTGCACCAAGAACGCCAACCTTGTCCATGGCTTTGACATACTCGGGGATGGTTTTGATTTGAGTAGGATCTACATGGTTGACCTTGTCCAAAATAGTCACCACCAGCGAACCCTTTGCTAGTTGTGATAAGTCATTCTGTCGAAAAGAAATGAAAGAAACGAGCCCGGATCGTTTTCCGGGAGGGCATGACCCGGACCCGTAAATCCAGAACGAATTCTATGCATGTTATTGTAGATAGAATGTTTAGCTTTCTCTCATCCCGAAGTTCTATTTGATGCATGACTGTGTCATGGGGAGTGTTCCGAAAGTAATCAGTAATAGCGCACTTCAATACGTTTAAACGCTAAGATTCGAGGCATGTCCCATGCAACTGACTCCCTATAGCACTCTTCCACTTGTTATCATTGTTCATGCGCTATTCTTACAGGGAGTCTGGCTTTACTTGGGTCGTCGTGCTAGGGACAGGTATCTAGGAGACATCATGCACTTCCGGAGCCCCTCATCCTCCATGTCAAGATATTACAACTGGCGTGTTGCAGGATTCGCGAATGCATTGATAGAGGGGGTAGTCTTCTTGTCAATCTTGTTGATTTCACTAGTCCTACTATCAGTGGCAATAGCCAATCTTGAAACGTTCATGGCGGCGAACCTCTATGTTCTGTTTGTGATGTTTCTATCATTTATGAGCTCCATGCAGATGGCATGGCGTGTTAGGGAGATCAACCAACGTGAGAGCAACATATTGTCCTCACTTGGTGCATCGATTGACAAGATAGGAGTAGCGCGAGATATTGTTGAGAACCTCATGATTCAGGGCTCGATGGGGGACGGAAGAGTATGGTTTGCACTCTATAGACTAGCTCAAAGACCAAATCAGGTCGGATGGGCAATAAGGGATGTATTGATAGAGAAAGGCAGAGAGATGAAGGAAATGTACAAGTACGAAACACGTGAGCCTGATTCAGCTGTGCGTGACAAAGGACCTGGAATTGAATCTTGATTGAACTGCAGAGTCTATTCAGTAAGTCTTATATCCGATTCCTAGGGGCGTTGACGAGAATCCCACTGGGAGGAACTCTGTATGTCGAAGAGTGACGTTTTGAAAGGCCGCAGAGGCGTTGTCACAAGCTATCGTAGGGGAAAGCACCTACAGCATCCAAATCAAGTGATTTTGCTATTCGATGAGATCAAGACCAGATCCGAGGCTGCAACACTTATTGGTAGAAAGGTGAAGTGGAGCTCGCCTGAAGAGAAGGAGTTCCTAGGGAAAGTGTTAGGACCACATGGAAACAGTGGTGCTGTTCGAGCAAAGTTCCGAACCAATCTTCCTGGTCAAGCCATTGGTACACCGGTTGTTCTGCTATAGACAATCACGAAGTTTTGTCCAATCATCAGTGGATGCTTATTAGGCATTATTGATGAGCTGATTATCCAGTGATTGTAAGTATTCACATTCTCGTTTTCAATATCCTCAAGTAATCAAAAACGCAAATGTTCATTTGTTTTCTTAGGTATTTGTATGTGTGGTGAGTGTGGAATCAGAGAAATTGTTGGCAAGTATCGGACTAGTAGTAGGCGTAGTTTTACTTGTTCTGGCAGGACTCTCAGTAGGAGGTTTTCCTCACAACTACACATTGATTCTCGTTGAACTCATTTTAGGAATCGTTTTCGTCGTATTGGTAATGGGAACTTTGTTGCCAGTACTTGCAAAAAGACCTGAGAATCGGAGGTCTGTGACTCTTGCCTTTCTTGGTATCATTGTAACAGTGTCTGGAGGAAATCTCCTGATATTCACACCTGTTTCAATAATCGTCTTCCAATCCAGCTGGTGGGTTTTCACACTGACTGGTATGCTACTGTTCATCATCGGCATCTTTCTCATCTACAAGTATTGGTCTTACAGAGCAAGCTTAGAAGAGCAACTTGCTTCTGTCCATTAAGTTCTTTGTGTCAAGAGAGCAATTGTAGTATCATAAAGAAGTTTTATCAATCAATAATCGAAACCAGACAAGGCTCCGATGATGCAATTGGCTATCTGAGGGCAGAAATGCCCAGCGACGAGTCATAGTTAGACTGAGGAGCCACTCTTGTATGGCGGAGAATCAGGATGCTTCAGTGGTTGATGTATTTCTCAGCATATTTCTTTGCAGGACTTACACTGAAGCTCGGAGATGACTTACTTGACGAACTGGACCAGCCGAACGTGGCATGGGTCCCACTGACTCTTGCCGGTCTTCTGTTCGGTCTCCTTATGACGGTTTCAGAGTGGGATTTGGTTCTCTTGACCAGTATCGTGATTGGAGTCCTAGTTTCAGGGAAGGTTAATCGTCCTCAATTCATTGTAGGCTTTGTACTGATTTTCAGTACACTATTCGTTCTCGGAATTCCAGTCATCACACGTTGGTTAGACTGGTTGACTGTGCTCATCATTCTGTTCTTGGCGGCTGTTCTTGATGAGAAAGGTAATGATTGGACTGATAGAAACACGTTTCCTCTAGCCTACAAACTATTTGAGCACAGGTTTGTCCTGAAGATAGTTGCACTCTGCCTAGTAATACCTTGGCCGATGTTTCTCTTCACAGCAATTGGACTTTGGATGTTTGATCTTGGATACGAATTTGTAGGATGGTTGGTCAGACGAACATCAAGCAAGCGTCTTGTAAGCTAGACTGCAACACACATCTAGAAAAACAGGCTTCAGTCCATTCTCTTTTGCGAGGTCAACTCCATCTTGACTGATCAGGGCTATTCCATTCACGCCACTGAGAACAGCATATTTGTCAGTCTCTATCTTGTGCTTTCCCATCGGTCGAGCACATCCTAAAAGAAGTGGGACCTCTTTCATTCCTAGTCTCGCCACAGTCATCACGCGACCAATGTCCTCAGGACTGGGAGGATTAACACCCCCCATTGATGTCTTTCTGATAGGGCTCAAAGCAATAATCACAACTGCTGAAGGATTACCTTGTGCAATCAAGTCCAAAGCCTCAATCTCTCCAGCAAGTTTTCCATAATCGAGTCCAACAAGGACATGTGGTACAGTCGGCACTCCAAAGTCCTCTAGAATGTCAAGTGACTGCCGCATCTTTCTTGGTCCATCCTTAATGTGATAAACCTCTCTGGAAACACTATCGTCACCAATGACGTCAAGCATGGCAGCATCAATCTGTGCTTCAGCTAAACCCTGTGCTGTTTTATCACTGACCAGGCCTGTGTGGACCACTATATCAAGACCGAGTTCAGATTTCACCCTTTGAATAGAGTCAGTGAATCTCTCTAATGGCACAAATCCCTTAGAGTCCGACCCTCCACTGATAAGCACACCTTCCCCTCCCAGTGACTTGATTTCCTTACATCTCTCAAATAGGCTCTCTGGTGTGATTGTGGACTCCATACCCTTGAGAAGATGTCCTTCGCAGTGTTCACACATGAGTGAGCATGATGTGCCTGTGACGCTCAATGAAACGAAATTATGTGGACCAACCTGAGCATGATCTTTGATTTCGTATGGATATGCAGTTGGACTATAACATAGAAGATCCTTACCATAAATTGTCAGACGCTGGTCCAGTCCTTCTTGCATCATCACTTGAAGGTCATCATCAGAAGCGTTCAAGATAGCATTGCCTTCGTTGATAATGTCAAAGCTCACAGGAGTGCCTCCAGACTACGCTGGTAATCCCGGCTTTTAGGATTGTCATGTGTACTAGATGACAATAAACAAGTACATCTTAGTTATCTCTAGGACTCCGTGATTCACACGAACATACATGGTTTGATGTGACTCCAGTGTCATTCTGGCAAATGATAAAAAGGAGGAACAAACCAGCAACAGGAGAGAGGTCTGAATCATAGATGAAAGAAGCCAAGAAAATCTTCAAGACTGCTCTGAATGAAGGTAGAACCTTTGTCCTAGAGCATGAAGCAAAGGACATTATGAAGGCATACGGAATCCCTATACCGTCATATGCAACTGCCAGCACTCCTGATGAGGCAGTTGAGAAGTCAGAAGCAATAGGTTTCCCGGTTGTGCTCAAGATTCTATCAAAGGATATTCTGCATAAGTCAGATGCAGGAGGAGTGAAGATCAACCTGAAAGACGAAGATGCTGTTCGAAAGGCCTTTGATGAGATTATGGAGAATGCAAAGAAGTACGGAAAGGAAAAGGGAATCGAAGTAGACTTGAGCAGAGGTGTGTTCATCTCTGACTTCGCAGACATGGGAACAGAGATTATTGTGGGAGTCACAAAGGACCCACAGTTTGGTCATGCCCTTATGGCAGGTCTCGGCGGCATCTTTGTTGAAGTTCTCAAAGATGTGTCTTTCAGATTGATTCCATTCTCAGAAGCTGATGCTAGAGAGATGCTGAGTGAACTCAAAGCCTACAAGATTCTTGAAGGTGTAAGAGGTGAAGGTCCACGTGATGTAGACGCACTGATTAAAGTCATGCTAGCAGTGTCCAAGATGATTGAAGAGAATCCTGAGATAACAGAACTCGACTGTAACCCAACCTTTGTGTATGAGAAAGGAAAAGGCGCTATTGTTGTTGATGCAAGAATTCTGATTGATGGGCCAGACAAAACTCCTAGTCACTAATCAGATCATGAAGAAGAATTAGACCTCTCTTGAGATCGATGTCCTCCAACGGAGCTTCTTGTGAAGTCTTCGTAGCAGTAGCCAGAAGCAGCAGGAGTGCAATCAATCGAGGAACAAGACGGGCATACTGAAGAAGGAAGTCTTTGTTTCCAGTTGAGTCTACAACTAGACCTTCAAGACGCCTTGTCACAAGCTGAATCCTCTCCTCAGCCCCCGGACCTAGTACGAGGCCTTGAAAGAGCTCCACTGCAGCTGTTTCGTTCTGAAGGAAGTCTGATGATACACCAATTTGCTCAAACATTTGCAAAGCACTGATGATTATGGGATCATAATGTTCCTCTTCAAGCCGGTTTATCTCTTGCCTTACCGCCTGAAGTTGACCCAGAAATCGTAATGAGTTTGTCAATATGGTTCGCGAAGCACCAGAAGTAGCTGCAGCCATTCTAGCTAGATGTTCACCATGGACCTTCTCGAGACTTGAAGCAACTGACGCGTTCAGTTTTCTATCAAATCCAGGAGAGAATCCAACACTTGCTGCTCTTGGTAGAACAGAGTGTGATCCTAACCGACGAATCATAGTAAGTGCTTTGAAATCTTCACTTGGTACATAGAAGAAGAGTATTCGAAGAATATCGTATGCTGTTTCAAAGTCGTTCTCTACTATCACATTTCGGCCTTGTCCTTTGCAGGCGAACGCGCTTAGAATGGCCCATGAGGAAGCAATAGCTTCACTGAGTTCCTTCCTTTGAGTTTCATCTGCAACCTCATGTTCTTCAAGGAATCGAATCAATTTCTCTGAGGAGCCGGAAATCCTCTGGAGTGTGTTGGGTCCGAATTGCAAATCTACAACGGACTTGATGAAACCCCTTGGTTCTCGGGATGGTGGTCTTAAGACCAGACCTGGTTCTTTTCGTGTCATTGTCCACCATTTTGAAGTCGAAGTGAAGTAGTCAAGAAGGTCTATTGCTTCAGTGACATCTGAGAGAGTTGCTACATCTCTTGTTTCAAGATATGTCACAAGCTTCGTGAAAAGTTTGAGAAAGAGTGTTAGATGATCGGAAATCCTAGACCCCAGAAACTTAGCGTCTGTAAACCGTACTGCCACTGTATTGATTTGGTCAGATATGTTGTCCTCTAGACGTGTCCTTAGCAAACCTCTGTAGACATCAACTGGAGTCCTTGCCAAAGCCCTGTAGTCTCCTGTTGTGTCAATTCACCTAAATTCGGAATATAAAAGCTGACAAGACGCTACTTGCCATATCTTCTAGAGCGGGCTCCATAGGAACGTAAAGCGCGCCATATGTCAATCCGTCGAACGGCAGGCCAGTAGATTTGTGCGAAGTAGAGTTCAGAATATGCAGACTGCCATAATAGAAATCCAGAGAGTCGTTCCTCACCGGATGTACGTATAATGAGGTCAGGATCAGGAATACCATTTGTGTAAAGGTGACCCTCTATGATGCCCTCGTTAATCTGTGAGGGTTCCAATTCACCAGACTCTATCTTTTCACCGATTGCTTTCACAGCATCGACTAATTCAGCGCGACCAGAGTATCCAATAGCTACATTGAGAATATGGTCATCGTATTCCTTTGTTTCTTCTTCAGCTTCTCGGATCGCTTTCCGAACTCTCTCGGGTAGAAGGTCGACTCTTCCAATGGCCTGTATACGAACACGATGACGGTGAACATCAGGGTTTCCAACTACTTCACCAAACTTTTCCTCGGCGAGAGCCATAATCTCTTCAACTTCATCTTCGTTTCTCTCGAAGTTTTCGATGGAGAAAGCATACAATGTGCATACTTTGACATTTGCCTCCCACAGAATTCGCAGGACCTCCATCACTTTGGCTGCACCGCGGTGATGCCCAAACCATGGGACCTCAAGCCCATGTTTTCTCGCGTATCGACGGTTTCCATCTAAAATGATACCTACATGTCGTGGGGCTCTATCCTTGTCTAACTGTCTGAAAAGAAAGTATTCGTATAGTCTGTACATAGGACCGGATAGGTTCAACTCTAACACACTCTGATTTAGTTAGAAATGGAGAATTCAGCTTAATAGAGTTGATGTTATGATTGCAGATGTACTAGATCATTTTCGAAATCTTCTCTGCAGCACGTTTCATATCTAAGAATATGAGACCTAGTTTTGCGTTTGCAGTAGTGGAAACAGTCAGACACGCATTGATTCCAGCAGCAGTGACCAACAGCCAGCCATCGATTCCCTTGACATTGACTTGCTCAAGGTTCCCCTTTCCGAGCTCTATCGCTGCTCTCTCGCCAAGACTCAGCATAGCGGCAGTCATTGCGGCAACCTTTGCCTCATCTACATCAGTGGGAAGAGCTGATACGATTGGTAACCCTTCTACACTGACTATAGCGCAGGCTTCAATCTCTGGAATGCTCCCCTGCAGTTCATTCAGAACACCTTCGAGAGTATCTTCGCGGGTTTCTGCCATTTGGTCTCACCTGTCATTTGTACATTCTTTTCAGGATGACTTCTCTTGCTATTGCTTGAAATGCCCTCTTAACTCCTACGCCCTGTACAGCAATGGTTTCATAGATGGGTACATTCCCACCTAGGCCTAGGAGATCAAGCATTTCATCTCGTGACATCCTGTTTGGTAGGTCTCGCTTGTTAAGCATGACCACTATTGGAATCTCACGCCCAAGGGCATCACCGAGGAACAACTTCAGCTCCTCAAAGCTCTCTGTGTTCTCATCACGCTGGTCTGGTGAGGAGTCGGCAACAAAGAGAATTCCGTCGGTACCCTGTAGGACTACCTTCCTCTGATGTCTATGTCTCTTCTGTCCAGCCACAGTAAAGACGTCGAACAGAACTCTGCCGCCAGCACTCATGGGCACGTAGTCAAAAAACAGCGTACGATTGGTCTCATCCTCGATTGCAGTGAACTCGCCTTTCTGTAGTCCTTCGACTTTTCCATAAAGCCAACGGAGAGCAGTTGTCTTACCACCCAGGGACGGGCCATAGAATACTAGTTTGAGATGAATGCGTCCCTTGTCGTCTTTTCGAATTGTAAACACCTCGTCGTGTCACTGCAGAGGTCCCTGTAATGGGATGTTGATTGAAAGAAAAGTTCTGTCTAATAAAAGCCTTTGTGGCACCGAAGGGTGCTTCTGGACGGCATTGTTGCTAGATTGGACTCCTCAATTCAATACACACTGAGTAGTGGAATGCCAGACGTAGATACAACTGTATGTGTTATGTTTGTTTTGACTCACTCAAATTGGATATTGTGGAAATTCCAAATCATTATCACCGTTCGAGAGAGGATGAATGCAGAGGGAAACCATTTGACTGAAGAACAGGAACATAAGACCTGTCCATCCTGTGGGGAGATGATGGAGGAGGGGTATCTCATTAGCAAGATGGGTGTTTACTGGGATGATCATGTCCCAAGATTTGTCGCACCAGGCACACTCCTATCACCCAATACAACAGAGGTTTTCAAGATGCATTACGTTCACTCGTACAGGTGTCGATTCTGTAAAATCATTCAATATGGAGAACCATCTGATTTTGTGCGATTTGCATGTCCACACTGTGAGGCAAAATATGAGTATGAGATTCCAAAAGACACTGATCAGATTGTCTGTCAGAACTGCGCCAAGAAATTCTCCAGAACTAATATTCACTAACGAGTAAATCTGCTAGGTGTGATAACAACTACTAGACTCAAACTCTTTCTAGTTCAGCTAGGGCTGACTTCAGGTCCTCTTCGTCAAGCTCGCTTTCCTTCGGAGATAGCGGTTCCACCGCAAGGAACTTGTCGAGCTCATCAGCCAGTTGCACACCTTGTTTCTTCATCACAAGTCGGATCAGACCGATGTTGACCTCTGCCTCTGAAACCACACACAGTACACCTTTCCCACAGGCTGAGGCGAAGATTTTGCCCTCTGAGAACTCAGAAGTGACTATCTCAAGCTCCCCAATCTGCAGGTTCTTGCCCTGCTCCTCACTTGCACAGAAGACCGCACTGGCGATAGCTCCAATTGAGTCGACGTCTACTGGGTAGTAGGACAGCTTGGACACGTTTGCGATGGTCAATCCCGTTTTAGACGGCTTGTAGAAATTACTTGCCTTTGTCTACGAGAATGACCTTCTTGATGCCCTTGTCCTGTCTGATAATTTCCGTGAGGATCTTATCGAAGGCTTTTGGATCACTCATTAATAGTACACCTCTATCATAATTTCCTACTGAGTGTTCTTAAGGACTACTAGGATGAGTCCTTCTTTCACTTCCGGTGCGATGTTAATCTGACCTTTGGTTGTATCCAAGGTCAGGAACGACAGCGACCCCTCTTGAAGTTCTCGCACTGCGTCTAGTGCTTTTCCCACAAGGGAGGTGATTATCGCAGCGACGTTCTCTGTAGTTTCGGGGTCTAGATCACTACTGAGTGGTAGACCATCCATGTTGGTCACAACAATTCCTCGTACTCCTTCCTGTTCTTTTATTTTGGAAAGAATCCCTTGAAGTTTTTCTTGACTAATCAACGTACAGAGTCCTCGCTGATTCAACTGTGTCGTATCATCTACGCCGCAGTTGACTATTTTAGACTTGTGGAGATATGTTACCAGTCCACAGGCATCATTTGCGCATTTGGAGAATATTTGGGGTTGTGTTACATAGAAAAAGAGGTTGGTCGTGCTCGAAAAACACGCACGACCGTTGAACGTAATATCAGAGCTATACTCATTCTTTGTCTTCAAAGAGCTTCTTAGAACTTCGTTTGCTCTGAGCGAGGCTTCCAGTGAAGGCTTCGTCTGCAGCTCCCGAGGGTGCTGATGCAGGAGCGGCTTCTAGCATCTCCTCTTGACGAGCAATCTCCTCTTCTTCATCGTTCAGAACATTGTCAGTCTTGTCTAACATTGCTTGAACGGCTTTGGGAGCTCCTTTCGCCTTGGTCTTCAGAGCCTTTCTGAATTTAGCTATTCGCTTTCGACCGCCCGCTCTGTCACCACGGAATGACTCTTCACCAGCCTTTTGTGTCACGAATGTGGCACCGACAGTAGGATCAAGGGTTTCCATGATCTCATCCTCCTTCTTGGAAACCTTGAGCTTGGTGGTTACAGCACGGACCCTTCGGGCACCTTCCTCATCAGTGTAGGTCACTTGGACCTGTATGGGAACCTCAGGCTCTTTGATTTCCTTTTCAGGTTCGACCTCAAAGTAGAGCTCGTGGTCTTCGCCAACAACTCCAATCTTGCTCTCGCTAGACTTCTTCAATTGGTCCACAACAGCTCTTGAAACTCCAGATGCATCTTTGACCTTCACACCAGGTGGGGTGATTAGACGAACCTCCACATCCCTACCAAGGAGCGATGCTCCGGCAAGTTCTGAGAGGCTTCTGTCAAGCTCGTTGGGCGTGACGTAATACATCTGACCGCCCGTGGCTTCTGGTAAGAGTCCCAAGGTCTGAAGCTCCATGCCTGCTCTGGACGCAATACCAACGACATCAACTGCTGTACCTAGTTCCATGAACATCTTTCCAAGGTCTTCATAGTACTTGCTCGCGGGAGTGACTTGGTATCCCTCAAGAGCGCCAATTCCCTCATTGGCAAGTCCGTCTGTAAGAAGAACCACTCTTCCGACATTTCGATGCTTGGCAATGACAAAGGCCATCCCTACAGCAGGTCCTAGAGCCGTGCCGCCTTGATCACGGAGTGCCTGAACATGCTTCTTCAGCCTGTCCTTGTTCTTGCCCACGCCTATCAACTTGATATTGTCAAGGAGCTTCTTCGTGGAGTTCATGATATCCTTCAAGCTTGCAAAGGATTCTCTAGGAAGCTCAACGGGATTTCCATTCTCAAGATTTCTAGCCACAACAGAACTCTCAAACTCTATCAAACCGAACATTGTGTCAGGTGCATTTGCAGCAAGACTGTCAATAGATGTGTTTAGACTGCGTTTTACAGCAGCTAAGTTTGCTCCGGCCATTGATCCCGAAACATCAATGAGTCCTAGGAAGGACATACCGCCAACAGCAATCGCCTCTGTAGCGGTTTCTGGATCTGGGGGTGCTTCGATAACGAAATCCGTGTCGTCACCTGCTACCACAATCTCCCCCTCAATTACATTCAGAGTTCCGCAGAACGGGCATACAAAGTGCTTGCCCACCTTTGGGTCCTCTTCGATTTGGTCCACACTAAGGAGAAAGCCATTGCACTTGTGGCAGGCGATTGGCTTTCCTACAATCTTTGTTGTTTCATGCGCAAGATGACCAAATTCTACACGCAAGACATATGGAATGTCGCTCAGGACCTTCTTCGAAGCCGGAAAAGCTTCTGAGCTAGTTCTCAACATAGGCATCTAATACTAGTCTCCAAAATTTATTGGCTGACCTTTACGTGAGCGGTTTTAAGTGAATCGACGAAGAATTGCATTCACAAAGCACAATCTTACTCCGAAAAAGAGAATAACAGACCGACGCGTAAGATATTTACACACCTATTGTCAGAACTGCGGGTAGACAATTCAGACCACAAGGGAGGAAAACTCACAGATGGCTGATCAAGCAAAGATTGAACAAGTTGTACAGGAAACGATGGCTGCGAACGCAGATCTCGAAGGCATTGTCATATGTGATGCCAAAGGAAATGTAGTATTTGGGCATACTATAAGCGGGGGAACAAAGCATGCAGATGTGTCGAATCTTGCTGTGAAGATAGCAGCTAATTCTTCTCAGCTTTCGGCTGGTCTGGATAAGGGAGGTCTGAAGGAAGTCAGTATTGCATCAGACAACGGTTTCATTATAATCCTCGGCGACGTAAAACTTGTACTGGCAGGAATCGCAGGCGAAGGCGCAAGAGAGTCATTAGGGCTTCTTAGGATGGCTCTGAGAAGAGCACTCTTGCAGATTGTTTGATAGAAAGCGACCGAAAAAGTCAACAGAGTTACACTTTTCAGCAGTTTAGAGGATGCCCTCTAAGCCTGAATACATAATCCAGATGTAGCTGGAGTAATACTAGGGTCATACCAACCGTATTTAGGACTGTGTAAAATCGGAATAACACACTTGGTCACGCCAGGGTTGTTCTGACTGTAACTTGCCGGAAGGGAACGGGACTTGGTTCACATTGAGAAGCTTGTATGCAAAGGCTTCAAATCATTCGGACGAGATTCAGTCAGTATCAAGCTCAACCAAGGATTCACCTGCATTGTTGGACCAAATGGATCCGGTAAATCCAATGTTGTTGATGCTATTCTTTTTGTACTTGGGCAACTGAGTGCAAAAACTCTACGTGCCAATGTGTTCTCAGATTTACTTTATTCTCCACCAAAGCCCAATATGCCTCCAAAGGCCAAGTCTGCTCATGTAGAACTCCATTTCAACAACAAAGACAGGAAGCTGCAGATTGATGCAGACAGGGTGGTGATTGAGAGGCAGTTAGATGATTCAGGAAAGTCTGTGTGTCGAATCAATGGGAAAGTTGTGACCCGTGCTGCAGTGTTGGATGTATTAGGCGCCATTGGGGTCGACCCTAATGGATACAACCTTGTTCTTCAGGGCGAGATTGCTCAGATGGTCAAGGTTAGCCCAAGTGAGCGAAGAAAACTGATTGAGGAGATTGCAGGAATATCGGCATATGATGAGCAGAAAGATCGTGCTCTGAAGAAACTAGCTGAGAGTGAAACTAACCTAGGAAAGGTCGACATGCAACTCCAGGAACGGCGTCGTCATCTTGAGAAACTGGAAGAGGACATGTCGGATGCCCGTAGATATCAGAATCTCCACGAACAGATACGAAAACACAGGGTCGACATTCTCGCATGGAGTACCATCAAGGGAAGATCACGGATAGAAACGATTAACGAAACTTTGGCACAGCGCGCTGAAGAGGCAGAGAGTCTTGTCAAGGAGTTAGTAGAAGTAGAAACTGGTGTTGAAGGAACGGACACAGAGATTGAGAAGATAGACCATGATATCGATCAGATCACTGGCGGAGACTCAACCAGGGTATCAGAGCAGTATGGTATAGTATCTGCGGCTGTGACTCATGTTAAGGGAGACTTGGACAGAGCTCAGGCAGAGTTTGACAGGGCAAATGGTGAAAAAACAGCCCTAAAAGAAGAACTCGAAACTGTTCAGGATGAAATCAGTCACAATGAACAAATCTTGACTGACAAAACAAATGAACTCACTTCTCTAGAAAAGGAGATGGCGGCTACAACTGCAGAGATTATTCGATTAGAGGAGATGTCAGAGAAAGCACAAACGGCATACTATGAAACGACACTACGCCTACAGGATTTGAACAACCAGATGAGGCACTTGGATGAGGGTGTTTCTGAAATTCGATCAACGATTAAATCTGACAACAGAGAGCTTGGACTAGCTTATGAGGAACTCAGAGATGCAACTGAGAGTCTTGAGAAGGCTGAAGCGGAGATTTCACAGTTAAAGGAAACAATTCCTGAAAAGAAAACCGAGTTTGGAAGATCTGAAGAACTTGAAAAGACCAAGCAGGCTGAAATCGACAGTCTGACAAAACAACTCTCGACTGTGGATGCGGAAGTTGTAGAGAGTGCGAAAATAGTATCCCAGACCAGAGAAGAGCTGATTAAGGTACAAGCTCGTCAAGAAGCCTTGAAAGAAGCAGAGGATGCTTTTCTAAAACGCCGCCGTGCGATTGCCACAGTCTTAGAGCTGAGAGATGCTGGTGCTATAAGTGGAATCCACGGGACTGTAGCAGAACTGGGAACAATTGACCCAGATTATGCAGTAGCGTTAGAGATCGCTGGGGGAAATAGGCTCTCCCATATTGTAGTTGAGAATGAGCAGGTTGCGACAGAATGTGTCAATGTCTTGAAGAGTGAGAAAGTTGGTAGGGCGTCCTTTATTCCGCTTGACAAAATCAAGACAAGTGCTCCAGGAAAACTACCCAAAGATGATGGTGTTGTTGACTTTGCACTTAACCTTGTCAAGTTTGATCCAAAAATGCGACCAGCTTTCGAGTTTGTATTCTCAGATACAATTGTGACTGAAGATTTCGATACTGCAAAGCGACAAGGATTCCGGGGCCAGAGAGCTGTTTCTCTTGACGGAGACCTCATAGAACGCTCCGGTCTAATGACTGGGGGTTATTTCCAGAAGACCACGGCTGGTCTATCATTGCAGGTGGAAGACACCAGTCCTGAAATTGCAGAGCGTCTTCAAGGCTTAGAACAGATACTGACCGACCTTCGCAGCAAACAAGACTCTCTTAGAAAAGAGCGGTCAGACCATGAAAAAGAGGTGCAAGGTCTCTCAAAGACAAACTATAGGCTCCGTATGGAGCTAGAGAGAATCGAAGAGCGATTCGAGGATCAAAAAACTAGGGCGGAGATTCTGCAAGAGAGAATAGACAAGGCCAATCTCACCATAAGCGAGCTCGAAACTCAGGTAAAGGAACTTCAAGAGCGGGATGAAGAGCTCACTGTTCAGCGTGAGCGGGTAAGAGCTCAACGTGATGAGGCTAACGAAATCTTGGCTACATCTGATGCAAACAAGCTCAATCAGGAAATCAAGGACCTGAAGGAAGTACAGGAACAATACAACAGACAGAGGGAAAAACTGCAGGCTGAGATAACCTCAGTGAGAGTCGCGCTTGATGAGCGACTCGGACCCAAGGCGATTGACATAGAATCCAAGATCCAGTCTCAAGATGCCATAATTCCAGGTCTTGAGGAGGAAGTGAAACGACTACAGATGGGACTCTCAGAGAGAGAGAGCGAGTTCGACAAGCTCAAGGAAGAGAGAGAGAAAATCGATGAAGCTGTCAAGGATAAACGGGTTCGTCAACTTGAGCTGAAGGAGGATCTTCGAAACCTGAGGCTGAAACACGAGGAAATACGTGAGGCACAGACATCGAATGAAAAGGCAGTTTACCGACTCCAGACTGAACAGAACAGACTCGAAACTGATATCGTTGCCTATGTAGCTGAACTGAACACGGTGGCAGAGGCTCAAGTGGCTCTTGAAGAGAGAGAAGAAGAACGAGAACTTACCTACAAGGAACTTGAAGAACTTGAAGATAAGATCAAAGAGATTGAGAGAGAACTCGAAGCTATGGGACCTGTCAATCTGAAATCACTCACGGACTATGACATGGAAAAAGACCGGTATGAGGAGATTGTTGACAAGAAGACTCGCCTTGAAGATGAACGGAGAGAGATTCTGGTCTTCATGGAAGAGCTTGAGGCGGAAAAGACACAGAAGTTCCTCACGGTCTACAACGAGATTGCTGACAACTTTGCTACAGTATTTGCACAGCTATCACCAGAGGGTGAAGCTAACCTTATGCTTGAGAACCCCGAACATCCTCTAATGGGAGGAATCACCGTCAGATCAAAACCTCGAGGAAAAGAACTCGTTACTCTTGATGCCATGAGCGGTGGAGAGAAAACCCTTACAGGGCTTGCGCTCATCTTTGCAATTCAAATGTATAGTCCTGCTAGCTTTTACATTTTTGATGAAATAGATGCAGCTCTTGACAATGTCAACGCCCATAATGTAGCACTCCTCATTTCGGAGATGTCAAAGAATTCACAGTTTGTAGTTGTATCACTCAGGGACACCACAGTTCGAAAGGCTGATTTGCTGGTGGGAATATCAAACCAGGATGGAATCTCTAGAATTGTTTCAGTTGATTTGGAGGAGGTTGGTGCATCAGCATGATGGATGACGATTCTCCTTTCTGGGCGACGCCACCCTACATACTTCTCACTGATGTCCTTCAGCTAGATAAAGTTGAACCTTGGAATGTTGATGTGGGAAAACTTGTCGTAGGCTTCCTTGATGAGATGAAAAGACTTGGTGACATCGACTTTCGCATATCAGGCAATGCATTGTATTCGGCATCAGTGATTTTCATGAGAAAGACCAGAGAACTAGTTGAACTCGGTCTCTTGCCACCAGACGAGGAGGAAGAGGACGGGGATTTGGTCATTCCACTAATTCGTCCTCCATTCAGACTAACAAATCGACGTGTGACTCTTGAAGAGTTACTCGTAGCCATGGATCATGTCCTCAGTAAGGGTGTTAGACAACGTTCTACACCTACAAAACGGAAATACAGCGTTAAAGCAGACCCTTTGACATTCCAGATGAACATTGGCCGAGCCAACATTGAGGAAACAATTGCTGAGGTCTATGGGGACCTCTGTAGAATCATGAAGATCGGTGATGTTTCGAAGTTCATTGATGTGCTCATGAACAATACTAGACGAGAGATTGTACGTGTATTCTTCTCACTGTTGTTCCTTTTTGGAAGAGCATTCATTGACCTTTGGATGGATGATGAGGGGGTCATCTGGATCAAACTTCTGGAACCACCTGAGGTTACTGATGAGGAGGAGACTCCTGAGGAGGAGATTCAACCAGAGATTGAAGCCTAGGGTGATAGTATTGAATGAGGATATGATTACGCTAGAAGCAGCCCTCTACGTTTCAGGTAGAGCGCTGACTCTGGAGGAGCTAGCAGACATCATTGGAAAATCTCAATCAACTGCTCAGAAGATACTTGACGAGTTAAGCTTCGAGTACAACAAACGAGAAGGGGCTTTAGAAGTAGTGGCTCTACCAAAGGACCGGTATGTAATGCAGCTCAAACCAGAACTCACACCCAGGGTTGGAAAACTGATACCTGGAGGCCTCCTGTCCTTCGCGACTCTTCAAACATTGGTCTTTATTGCCCTCAAACAACCAATCATGCAGTCAGATCTTGTTGCCCAACGGGGCACTCATTCTTACGATCACATTAGAGATTTGGTTGACAAGAAGTTCGTTGATGCTGTTCCTGAAGGTCGTTCCAAGCTTTTGACAACAACTCAGCTGTTTGCAGATTACTTCGGTCTTGATAATGACCGTGTCAAACTCAAAGCCCAACTCAAGTTCAAAATGAAGAAGATTCTTGAAGACCAGCGCGAGGTGGAAGAGGCTGCTGGACTGGCTCCAAGCTAGATTCCGAGCGGAATGAATATCGACAACCACAGTAGGATTCCTAAGACCAACAAGAACCTTCGAAACACTAGCATACCCGTGGAATAGGTTCGCCATAGGGCACTTGGATTATCTTACGACCACCAATTGTTGTTCTCATGACAACTCTTGCCTTGCCATCGAGGACCGTACCAACGGCTTGGGCATCGGTTGTAGTCTTATGTTTAGATAGCGCAGCAAGAATGTCGTCTGTTTTGTTAGAATCTACACTCATCACTACTGTTCCCTCACAGCTCATGTGTAGTGGATCTAGTCCCAGAACGTTACACAGAGACCGAACTGCTGGACGAATTGGGATTTGGTCTTCCTGAAGTTCAAACTCAACTTTAGATTTTGATGCAATTTCATTCAGAGCAACCGCTGTGCCACCTCTAGTGGGGTCTTTCATGGCATGCACCCCGCCTACATCAAGACAGGAGCGTATGGGTTCCCAGAGAGGTGCGACGTCACTAGTCAAATCGGTCTCGAACTTCAGACCTTCTCGATGTGCAAGTAAGGATGTGCCATGATCACCAATTGGTCCAGTTACAATTATGTCATCACCCACCCTTGCACCACTGTCAGAAACAGGACGTTCAAGATATGGAATTCCAATACCTGTTGTTGACATTACAATTCCATCAAGGGTTCCTGGAGGCATGACCTTAGTGTCACCAGCTATCATTGCAATATCGAGGGGTTCAATGACGCTATTGAGAGACCTTAGCATGGTTTCTAGTACTGAAATCTCAACTCCTTCTTCTACAATCACTGTGTTTGTCATTGCAATAGGTTGAGCGCCCATAACAGCTAAATCGTTGATTGTTCCACAGGCAGTCAGTATACCTAGATTGCCACCTGGAAATACAATAGGATGTATTGTATGAGCATCGGTACACACAATCAGATTAGCACCTGCCACTTGAAGAGTGGCGCCATCGTCCATCTCGTCTAGACCAATTTCCCCAATCTTTCTTCGACCAAAAGCAGGGATTATGACGTCCTCAAGTAGACGCTGCATTATCTTGCCACCGGCTCCATGTGCAGTTTCAATCTTTGGCATATTCATCCTCCGACTATGTAGTACTCTGAGTCAGACCTCGGAAGTATTTGAAGAGGTCGCTCTAGACATGAAAGAGAAGTTGGCCACTAAGCAACATTTAAAACGAATCTACAAGGAGCCTCATTGACCCAACCATGGGGTAATCAGATATGGGTGTCTGGCATAGAAGATCAACACGTACAGTCACTGGAGCTCGATTGAGGCGATTCAGGAGTAAGAGGAAACACCAGATGGGTCGCACTCCAACTGAAACCCTAATGGGTGAACCAAAAAGGAGAACAATCGACAGTAGACGAAAAGCAAAGAAGACACCTGGCCTTCGTCTAAATCAGGTCAATGTCACGGATCCCTCAAAGAATATCACATTCCGTGCTGAATTGCAAGACGTTGAGAAGAACGAGGCAAACATGGACTATCAACGCCGAAAAGTCATCACACGCGGTACGATTATCAAGACATCAAAGGGTCGTGCAAAAGTGACCAGCAGGCCTGGTCAGGACGGCATTATCAATGCAGTACTAGAGTAGATAGCTCTTTTCAACAATGATTATTCGAATCTAACTTGCAGTGGACCCTGCGATTTCAGCTTCAATACTCGTTATTACGAAGTCCTTCCCACCAGTGATTTTGGTTGAACTGCTTCCGCATTTTGAGCACTTCATGGGTGCAAAAGCAGCTATCTGATCTGGGATGTTAGGGTCTATCAGTGAATCCCCTTCAAATCCACAGTCGTTGCAAAAAAGTCGACCTTTGACTGTCTTGATCCGTAGTTCTGCACCTTCTAGAATGGAGTTTCTACTGGCGATTTCGAAATTAAACACTAGTTGCTCAGGGATTAGAAATGTGAATTCTCCCACTTCAATATTGACAACGGACACCTTTGTTGCTTTGTTGTTCTTTGCTGCTTCGAGAGCAGTATCAACAATAGAACAGGCTGCAGAGAATTCGTGCAATTAGTGACACCGTTGTGAACAGCATTGTAGTCTAGTTAAGGCATTTCCGCTATAGTCAAAGGTCAGACTCTTTATATGAAACAATGTTCTTTGAAGGCAAGTCCTGTTGTGATGTAAGAGGGAGTCGCTTTGTCCAAGACATCTAAAACATCAAAAAAGGCAACCGCATCAAAGAAGACTACAGGTACTAAGAAGTCTGCAGCTAAACCAAAGAAGAAGGCTTCCAAAACAAAACCCAAAGAAAAGAAGGCTGCAAAGAAAAAGAAGACTGTGAAGAAAAAACCAGCAAAGAAAGCACCTAGCAAGAGAAACCGTGAGATGCTTAGTGAACTGGAAACCGAGATAAAGAGTGATGATGAGCAGGTGTGCCTAGGGGCTGTTGAACGTCTAGGTGTTCTCAAACATCCTGATGCAACACAGGTCTTGATAATCGCATTAGCGGACCCAAGGTACATGGTCAGGATTCACGCAGCAGCTCAACTTGGAGAACGAAAAGACAAGAAATCTGTTGATGCCCTAGTCAAATCACTCAATGATGAGTCCATTTTCGTAAGACAGACGGTAGCAGGAGCCTTGGAGAACATCGGAGGCGCTAAGGCAAAGAAAGCAGTTTCCAAAGCCGAGAAAGACGGTTTGCTTCTGGACGAGCTCCCAGAAGGTAAGAGGTTGGGCGAGTAGGACTTGAATGTGTTTTTGTTTCTCTCCAAGCATGGATGTATTCAACTACACTCTGCTTATATTGAAAAAAGACAGGGAATTTTGTAGAAGATTTGACGGAGACTTACTATCTTGAATGGTTCCCCTAACGATGAGATTGCAAAAATCGAGTCAATGATCAAAGATCTAGATTTGGACTACATGCGTGGACTGGTATCTGAAGAGGAGTATAACAAGAAACTGGATAAATTGAAACAGCAGTTGGGACAGGCCGGTGGATCGCCTCAGGATGTTGCTTCAGTTCAGAGAATAGAGGTGGAACCATCTGAAATTCAAGCCACCAAGCTTCATCCACCACCAGTTGAGAAGAAGGCAACAGTAGATCCTGTTTCAGCTGTGAAAAGAACAGTAGAGGGCATGAGAAGACTCGCCTTGGAAAGGATAGCACAAGAGGCGGGTGTATCCATGATGAATGTCACTAAGATCCTCAGCGACCTTCTTGATGGTAGAGAACTATCTGGAAGAATAGATCACGATAGAGGAGACTTCATTCTAGGCACCGGATCTGGGCCCCCTCCCAAGACCATTGCTGTGTGTCCCTTCTGCAGAAACGATCTGAAACGAATCGCTGTCAAGGGTGAAACAGTGACCTGCACCATGTGTAAGGAGTCATTCATCATTTCGTAGTGACATCTTAGGTGAGTGCAGATGGACTTCTTTCAGGCTTGTCTGAAAGCTGATAATCGGGCAGCTGTTAATGCGATTCGGAAGATGATTCCCTCTGCTCGTCCGTCAGCAATTTGGGCTGTCCTTATGCATGGAGCGGCATGGCATGAACAGATTACATATGATACACCACACTCAACGATTCTCGTCAATTCTGTTCATAGGATGATTGAAGATTTTGGTAGTCATCCTGGACTTGCTCCTGATGTTCCACCAGAATCAGTCAAGGTGGCACTTGAAGAGGAAAGGAAAACAGATGTTCAAGAACTACTCATTGAACGCCTTGCACTGCATTTGGTAGATATTGATCACTGGAAACTGGAGAAGGGTCCAAGCTACAATGTTGAGAGGGGTATTGATTCACCCGATAACGCCGTCCGAAAGCTCGAGAGCACAATACGGCAAAAGAGCTTGGTAGGTTCTTGGGAAGCATCAGTCATTCTAGCAGCAAGAGATGAGCCTATTCGGCTAAGACGTGTCATTGCCTCAGTTGCTGCAGAAGAGCCGGATAGGCTGGGACATGCATTCATCATGCCTCTATCACTCATTGCGGAGTTACCTGGAGCCGAGTATACTCGACCACAAATTGCATCCTTGTGGCATCTCATGGAGTATCTCGTGCGGAAGGTTCCCTCAAAATCACCAGATGGGTTTTCACAAGATGATAATCTGAAGAACCTAGTGAAGCCAGTTGATTTAGCAGCATATGAGAATGTCTTCAGGAACTCTATCGTTTCATATGGGATACTTGGACACAATGCAATATTTGCTCAGAGAATAGTAGATGCCAACCGTCGGGGCCTTATGACAAAAGAGATGATTCAATGGCTTGTTGAAAAACTAAAACAGAACATTGGCGACGAGATGGTTTCTGACGATAGTCTGACATGTGAGAAGATATTGAAGAAAGAAGTGCAAGCAGACTGGAACCAGCAACCCGAGCTTATCAGACTTCCTCACACAAAAGGTATTGAGGAATGGATTAGTTCGGATGACATCTCTGAATTATGGAACACAATGACTCATGAAAAATCCAGCGAGTTCGAAAACAGACTCGTTGATTTTGATGGTGAGTGGTCACTTGTTCGGTGCTGCCAATACATCATGGCCACACTTCTGAGTGAACCACGCGCATCTCATGTGATAATCTTCACCCATGCGGCTTGGAATCTCGTGGATTATGGTCTAGTTCCCAATGATCTAGCTGCTCTTCAAGTTCACAGGATGCTGCGTAAACACTTGAGTGAGTGGTGATTATTTCCTCATTTCTTACGAAGAATGAAGATATTATCGCTCTTAGGGAAGAGACACACATTCAGTATTCTACGAATTTTAACACAGGATGGTGTTTTGAGGTTCAATACTATCGCTAAGAGAGTCGGGGGGAGCACAAAAACTATCACTGAGAGATTGAATGAACTTGTTGCTCATGGGGTAGTAAAAAGAGAGGCTTTTGCAGAAATTCCTCCCCGTGTGGAGTACTCTCTTACAGAAATGGGACTTGGTCTTAAACCAACATTCAGATACATCAAAGAATAGGGAGAAAAATGGGATTTGTTTAGATGTAAGAAAAACAGGAGAAGGAGAGGGATATACCCTCTCTGGAGTTACTTCTCATCACCTAGTCTGTAGGACTCTGCAAGAAGGTCTGGAATATAGCGGACCTTCATCTTGGTGCCCTTCATCATATCGTTGATTTGGATTGTACAGAAGGGACATTCGGTAGTCACCATATCTGCTCCGGTTGCCTCTATGTACTCCTTCTTTGTTGTGGCAATCTTCTGGGACAGTTCACGCAAACCTGCGCGGACTCCACCACCTGCGCCACAACAACGATTCTTGTAAGGATCATCGATGTATTCAACACCGGGAATCATCTTGAGAATCTCTATTGGTTCATCATAGACATGCTGACCTCTACCAAGGTGGCATGGTTCATGATAGGTGATTTTTAGATTGACCTCTCCCTTTGGTGGAACAATGTTCTCCTTGCCAATAACCTGGATCATGTACTCAGCCATGTCATAGACCTTGTAAAGAGGTGGTTCACCACGTTCCTCTTCAATGAAAGGTCGGTGGTCCTCACGGAGTGTCTTTCCACATCCAGCACATGCTACTACTACTGTGTCGCAATCATATTTCTTGCAAGCATCTTCAAAAATCTCAGTGACCCTTTTTGCTGCTGCGTGAGCAGTAGTGAGGTCTCCAGTCCTGAAAGCAGGACTTGCACAGCACCATTGTTCCTTCGGAACGACTACATCGATACTATTACGGTTCAGGACATCTATCAATGCTTTTCCAGTGCTCTGCATCCGGTAATCAATGAGACAACCAGTGAAGAAGGCGACGCGACCACGGGGGTTGTCAACAAAGAACTCCTCTGTGTTAATATCCGATAGTAGTGGGGTGTCCTTCTCAGGAACTGCACGACCAGTGGTGTTGACTGAATCAATGAATCCTTGTTGACCTTCAGCTAATGGATAACCTGCTTCTACGGCTTTTGCCCGCAGAAGTTCGACTGCAAGAGCAGGAATCTTGATACTTTTTGGACATATGTCCTCACACATCTTACAGGTTGTACAGCTGTAGACCGATTCATTCATTGCCATCGCAACTCGGTCTTCGACATCTCTTGGGTCTAGCTCCAATCTAGCAAGCTGTCGGATAATCATAGGTCCTGGATAATCCCAAGTTTCATGCACAATAGGGCAATTCGACAGGCATGCACTACATTCGATGCATTTTCTAATCTCACGGAGTTTCTCAATCTGCTCTGCATGGATTATTTCTGGATGCTCAGGTTTTTTGTCACGTGCCACATAAGGACGAATTCGTCTGATACGAAAAGTTGTCTGGGCCATGTCAGAAACGAGGTCCTTGATGATTGGCATCTTCTCAAGGGGTTCAAGAACGAGATCTTCATCTGGTTCTACTTTGGTTCGGCATGCAATACGAGCGATTGTATTCACTCTCACAGCACATGAACCACACTGACCACCTCGGCACTCCCATCTGAATGCGAGGCTGGAGTCAAACTTGTCTTGAATGTATAGCAATGCGTCCAAAACGGTCATACCAGGCTCATATTCTACCTCAAAGTCTTGGAAATATGGTGCATCATCAGTATCAGGATTATATCGCTGCACGCTTGTTTTGATTGTCTTTGCCATCTTGTAGCCTCCTTATGGTGGCGTGATCTTGGTAATCACCAGGTCTTCCTTTCGCAGCTCCATCTTGCCATCCTTACCCTTGCGGATAATGATATTGTAATAGCCCTTATCATTGGGGTCACCATCTACTCGGTAGTGAGCTCCCCTACTTCCCTTTCGCATCACTGCAGCCTCGGCAACCATTCTGGCGGTCGTGACCATGTGGACGAATTCCATAGCCTGATGCCATCCAGGATTGAAACGTTTGACGGGAACATCGACTTTGATCTTTGGTACTACTTCTTTCTCAATTCGTCGAAGTTCTTTGACTGCATGTTGCATTTCTTCCTCCTTTCTGAAAATCTGAACCTTACTCCACATGAGATCAGTCAGTTCATCACGAGCGTCTGCTGGAGACACTCCTTCCTTTCGACTGAGCATTGCTTCAAGCCTTTCAAATTCGTTCTTAATCACCTCTCGGTCAACGCCCAGATGAGTTGTTTCCTTGGCATATTTGGCGGCATTTTCACCAGATAAAGCACCAAAAACCTGAGTGTCTGCAAGCGCATTTCCACCAAGTCTGTTTCCACCGTGGACACCACCTGTACACTCTCCTGCAGCATAGAGACCAGGAATATTTGTGGATGAGTTTTCATCGATTTTGATGCCACCCATGAAATGATGTGCCGTTGGTGAAACCTGCATTGGTTCCTCTCGGATGTCAACTCCAGCGTCTTCGAATTGTTCAATCATGCTCTCTAGTCTGAACTCAATAATAGAACTTGGAAGGTGAGATATGCTTAGGTAGACTCCTCCATCTGGAGAGCCTTTTCCCTCGAGGACCTCGGTCATAATTGATCGTGCGACTTGGTCGCGACCTGCGAGTTCCATGACCTCTGGATAGTATTTGTTCATGAATCTCTCACCTTTGTTGTTCAGAAGGATTCCTCCCTCTCCACGAACTGCCTCTGTTACCAAGCGACCCTTGGCTGATTCAGGTTTGACCATTCCAGTTGGATGAAACTGAATCATTTCCATATCCATCATCTCGCAGCCAGCCTCATAGGCCATGCCATAACCATCTCCGACATCTAACTGCGCATTACTAGTAACGCTGAAGATCCTACCTGCTCCTCCGGTGGCCATCACCACTGATTTCGCACGGAACACAAGATAGTCACCATACTTCAGGTCTACAGCACAAACGCCAGAAATCTTGCCATCTGTGACAAGGAGTCGGGTTGCGAAGACCTCATCAAACACGCGTACAGATGTCTTGCGAATCCCCTCAGTGAGAGAGACCATTATCTCTGAACCAGTTCTATCTGAAGCGTAGGCGGTTCTACGCCAGCTCTGTTTTCCAAACACTCTCTGAGCTATCTTGCCTTCTGGTGTTCTATCAAAGACTGCACCCATGTCCTCTAGGTCAAATATCCTCTGAGGGGCATCCCTCACCAGAATCTCTGCAAGAATCTGGTTGTTCAGATAGTTGCCCCCCACAATAGTGTCTTTGAAGTGAGTTTCAGGGTCATCATCTGGGTCTACATTTCCCAGGGATACATTGTAGCCACCCTCGGCCATGGCTGTATGTGCCTTGCCGAGAAGCTCTTTGCTTAACATGATAACGTCCAGGTTGTGCTCTGATGCTTCAATTGCAGCACGGCAACCTGCACCACCAGCACCTACAACAAGAACATCGCACATGATTGTCTTGTAGTCCAACTACAGTCCTCCAGTGGAGAGTTTTCTCCTTGGTTAAGCCGTCGGGACAGGTGCCTCTCTTTAAGAGTTACTGTTTAACGAAAAGAAAAGAAACAGGCAGACGTGTGTCTGCCTAGTTCTAGAACTCACTCCTTGACTCCAATCTTAGCGTAGACATCAGCCTTCCGTGAAGCCACGACCTTGTCCATGTCATCATGCATACTGTTCCCATGAGAGTCCATGGTGACCAGTAGGGGTCCAAACTCCTCTGCTGTGATGACCCAGAGTGCCTCTGGCATGCCCAAGTCTTGCCATTCGTAAGCACGAACTTCTTTGAGTCCCTTTGCTGCCAATGCACCACATCCACCTGTGTAGCTACAGTACACTGAACCAACTTCCTTCAAAGCATCAAGGGTCTTCTTCCCCATTCCACCCTTTCCAACAAGGATTCGAGCCTTGTATTTTCGAAGGAACTCGTCCTCGAAGAGTTCCATTCTAATGCTGGTAGTTGGTCCAGCAGATACAATCTTCCATTTTCCATCCTTTTGCCATGCCACGGGACCAACATGGTAGATTACACTACCCTCAAAGTCTACAGGAGGTTTCTCGCCTTTCTCAAACATATGAAGAGCTCTCTCATGTGCCTCGTCACGAGCAGTGTATACATGATCACCAGTGACATAGACAACATCGCCAACCTTCAGCTTACGGGCATCCTCTTCAGAGATTGGGGTTGTTAGATGATATTCTGCCATCTTAGTTTCCCTCCACTGGATGTGTCAAATAAGTGACCTTCAGATCTTTCGAGATTATCGCAGTACTTCGTCGAGCAGCCCAACATTGAACTGCAACTCCGACAGGCAGACTGGCAGGGTGACGCATGGCATAGTCGACCTTCACACCAAGGACTGTGGTCTTTCCTCCGAGTCCCATAGGTCCAATCCCTGTCGAGTTAATGGCATCCATGAGCTCTTCCTCAATCTTTGCTACTTCTGGTTCAGGGTGTTTGTCATCAAGAGGACGCATGAGCTGTTGTTTAGCAATCTTGATTGCAATGTCTGAACCTCCGCCAATACCAACACCTATGATGTTGGGTGAACAGGCCTTTCCCATGTAGGAAAGGGCATTGTCGACTACGAGTTTCTTCACTCCTGTTAGACCAACTCCAGGCTTGAGCATTCCAACAATGCTGACGTTCTCACTGCCTCCTCCCTTAGGAAATGCTGTAATCTCCACAGAGTCCCCATCCACAATCTCCCAGTTTATCCATGGAATCTTCACTCCAGTGTTGTCGCCAGAGTTGCCTCCAACAATGGGATGGACTGCGTTTGGTCTGATTGGGACCTCTTTGGTTGCCTTTCGGCTGGCCTGAGTGAGCGCTTCTTTGATTTCACCCATGTAGGGGAACTTCGCACCGACTTTGACATAGAAAATCATGATTCCTGTGTCCTGACACATAGGAACACCAGTTCCTGCTATCTCTAGATTAGTCAGGATAGCAGAGAGTTGGGTCTTTGCAGTTTCATCTGTTTCATTCTTGCTGGCTGTTTCAAGAGCCACCTTTATGTCTGAAGGTAGTTCAGTGACTGCCTTCTTCAACAGACGAAATGTAGTATCATGAATTACTTGATACGGGTCTTCCATTTGATCAGCTTCTGAACTTGATTCTGTGAGGTACAATAGTATGTCCCCACACACAGGCCGCGGAAACCGACGGGGGCTTAATCTGTGTTACTATCAAGACCAAAGGCTATGACTATATACGGGAGTATTCCAACTGGAAAGCAGGAGTCTGATGAGTGATGGTTCTAGACCTATCAGTTGCAGCAATTTCATCATTTCTTACTATCACTACACTCCTTGTGATTTATTCGATTCTAGATGTCCGTGAAAGGAGGGTTCCTAACGAGTTTATTGTTGTAGGAGGTATTGTGGGGAGTGCTGTAATACTACTCACTGGCCACTTTCTTTCTAACTTGGTTCTTCACGTGACTGCATTGGTGATTGTTTTTGCAATGAGTTACACGCTTTTCAGAATGCGATCTATTGGTGGAGCGGATGTCAAGAGCCTGCTACTAGTCGCGTTAATCAGTCCGGGGATAGAACTTAGAGCGTTGAACATCCCAATTCTAGAAGCAGTTACCGGGATGGGAATAGAATTCTTCGTTATGCTTTTGGGTGGGTATCTCTATTGGAGAAGCAGAATATACAGTGAAAAGACCACTCCGCCATTGATACCGTTCTTATTACTTGGTTATCTGGCAGTCCAACTGCTTGCCTTACCTCTTAGCTTTCTTTGAACTAGACCTCTTCTTGGACATCTCGATACCTGACTTTCCAATCTTGAAAGCATGTTTCTTCAAGCTATGAGGTGTCTGTTTCATCTTCCAGACGAGAAGGTCTCTCTTTAGTGACCCATCCGCTTCTGAAAGGTTGAGTGTGATTAGTCCCTGAGTAACGAATTGCTCAACACCTGCACGACTCTGAGAGTCGGGTTCTATTATCTCACTGATGAAAAGGGAAGTCACTTTGAGTTCTCGAAGTAACGCACTGATTCTGAAGAGCTCATTTCTTACTTCAGATGGCTCACTGAATCTAATCCCGAGTCCTGAAATACAGTCAATGACGAGGCGCTTTGCTTTTGTTTCATCGATAGCTCTGTAAATCTCTTCTGCAAGAGTACTCATGTCAAAACCCCGACGAAGGGCGTATTTCTCAGAAGTAGGCAAGCCGGCCTTACCCGAGGCAGCATCAATGATAGTTAATGCATTCTTTTCTTCCAAGTCACGTAGATTCCAACCAAACTGAGATGCTTCAGACCTGAGCTCATTTGGACGTGTTTCCAGGGTGACAAACACACCCGGTTCATCATACTTGGTGATTCCATTGTATAGAAATTGAAGTCCGAAGACCGTCTTTCCAGACCCTGATTGTCCTGACAGCAGGACTGTGCTTCCCTCAATTATACCACCACCGATTAGCTTGTCGAGCCCGGTGATTCCAGTTTTCGCACGGGTCATAGAATTTCAACTCACTTTGGACTACCGCTGATTTCCCAGCCCTTGACAACAGCACTTACTGGAGTCATAATCACATTCACAACATCTGGGGATTTTCGAAGGGTTTCTGCGCGTTTTTTAAGGTCTTCTTCATCCACACCCATAGTGAGTGCGTGGACGACCATCGGTTCTTCATCCACAGCTACCCAAAGGAATTGTTCATTCTCTGCAAGCTCTTCTGCAAAACTATGGGTTCTGTCCTTGCTGATCTCGGGGAGGATATGGCCGCCTATCTCAATTCTAAAGATGGCAGAAGTATTGTATCCAAAGGCTTCAGGACGAACCAATGCACAATAACGTGTAACCGTATTATTTTCCTTCAGTCTCTTCGCTCTGAAGTGAATGGTGGTGTCTGGTTGTTTGAGGTCCTTTGCAATCTTAGTGAAGGGTGTCTTTGCATCCTTCTGCAGTATACGAATAAGGTCTCTATCTAGTTGGTCCATTGTCTAGATACCACCATGCCCATCAGGAAGGGTTCTTGCGCGGTCAGTAATTCCACTGAGAGCGCTATTAAGGGTTTTTTGTACTATTCGCAATTATTGAGAGTCTTATTGAGAATGATACTAGAAATGATATCAGAGATGCCGATGGAAGTATGAAATTCTTGTGATTCTCACAACCAAGAATCAGAGTGTTGCTAGAATCTCAGGGGAGATTGTGAAGGCATACATCAATGTCCATAGCACTACCCATAGCATCAGATATGAGGGTAGTGAGTTTGTGATCATCTTCTGTGTACCACCCAAATCCTCTAAGGAAATCTCCAGTAGATACCGAATGACATAGAGAGACAGCACATAGACGAGGAATCCGAATATCACTCCACGAGTTCCTGCGAAAACTGGACCTGCAATACCACAGACCAAAGCGCTGATAATAGCGAAGAAGATTTTCACATAGTACTGTTGGTCATTTGGAGAATCATCCCATCGTCCAAACATACGTTTGAAGATGTTCTGTAACGGATCGAGATTCATCGTCAATCACAGCCTGATTGAGGGCTGGTTCAATCGACGAGGTTATAATCATGTCGGTCTGATTGCGTAGTGAGATAATATGAAGGACTCAATGAGTAACGTTGACATTAGGCTCATTTTACCAGAGCTACGTGAGTCCGCAGAAGGTGCCTTCATCAAGAATGTGTATCAGTATGGTGACATCTTTGTACTCAAGCTCTATCAGCCAGGGGGTGGCACGTCACAGCTCCTCATCCACCCGGGTCACCGTATTCACCTCACTGAGTTCGCACGGAAAGCCTCTCGGACTCCTCCGAAGTTCTGTACAGTGTTGAGGAAATATCTCAGAGATAAACGGATCAGTTCTGTGAAACAGCACGAGTTGGACAGAATTGTCGTGTTTGAGGTTGGGGATGAGGAGAATTCATACAAACTTGTTGCTGAGCTGTTTGGAAACGGAAACCTGCTTCTTCTAGACCCAAAGGATACCATCTTTGTGGCCATGAGGTACAGGAGAATGCGAGACCGGGATATCATCCCAAAAGCAACCTATGAGTTCCCGCCTCCTCGGGGAGCCGATGTACTGACTCTAGAATCAGACTCACTTCAAGATATTATTGCAGATTCAAATGCCAATATAGTTCGGACATTGGCAAGTCGACTTAATCTTGACTCATTGAGTTGTGAGGAGATTTGTGCTCTATCTAAGGTTTCTCCGAAAGTAATGAGTTCAGAGATTGATGGCCAGACTCTGTCAGACCTCCAAACAGGTTTGGCGGTATTTGTTGAGAGATTGAAGGCAGGAGTTAAGGAGCCTAACATAGTTCTTGATGATGAACCAGTTGAAGATGATGAGCCTGAGTTTATTGCTTTCTTGCCATTTCGGTTTGAGCTCTATCAGGAGTTACCAATAGAAACATTCGATACATTCAGTCAAGCCATTGACGAGTTCTCAGGAGTGTCTGAGAGCGAGTTGGAGGATGAGCAAGAGCAAGATGTTCTGTCTAGAGAACAGAAACGATTGCAGAGGATTATCGACAAACAGAACGAGAGCATAGAAAAATTGGTGACAAAAGCCAAAGTTCTCAGAGCCAATGGAGAGCTGATTTACTCACATTTCACCATCATCAAAGAAGTGTTGGAAACTGTCACAAAGGCTAGATCAGGAGGAACACAGTGGGAGGAGATCATCACCAAGATTGAGCAGGGCAGGGAACAGGGAATCCCATCTGCACAGTTGATTCAGAGAATCATTCCATCCCAAGGCCAAATCATAGTGAAACTGAATGACACGGACATAACCTTGGACATTCGACTCTCCGCTCAGGATAATGCCTCCCTTGCATATGATCAGGCAAAGAAAGCAGAATCAAAGATGGAAGGCGCCAAGAAACAGATTGTGAAAACAAAGGAAAAACTGGAAAAAGTGGAAGTGAAAGTTGCAGAACCTGATGTCAAGAGAGTCCCTGTGAAGACCAGGAAGAAACGGTGGTATGAGAAGTTTCGTTGGTTCATCTCGTCTGAGGGTTATTTAGTATTGGGAGGTCGTGATGCAAAGAGCAACGAGAACCTCGCGAAACGTCAAATGGGAGCCAATGATGTCTTCCTGCATGCAGCTCTCCACGGAGCGCCATATACAGTAGTCAAAGTGCCAGATGAACCACCTGGACAGACAACTTTGGAAGAAGCGGCACAATTTGCAGTCACGTTTTCTAGAGCTTGGCAGGATGGTTTGTCTAGTGGTGACGCATACTGGGTAAACCCCGAACAGGTGAGCTTCAGTCCACCCTCAGGAGAATATCTGCCCACAGGTGCTGTGATGCTGTATGGCTCGAAGAACTATATTCGTAGAATGTCTGTTGAGCTAGCTGTGGGAGTTATCCTTGAGGACGAGTACGCTATTCCAATTTCTGGTCCACCTTCAGCAGTAACAGCTCAAACAGAGTTCTATGTACGAGTGATGCCAGGTGATATGAAAAAAGGACAGCTTGTCAAAGAGGTGCTCAATCAACTCAAAGGCCTAGTGCCTGATGAGAGTGCAGATTTGGTCAGTCAAATTCCTCAGGAAGATATGATGCGGGTGTTGCCCACTGGAGGAGGAAAAATCGCACGCTAAGAGTTTGACGTACAAAAGCACAGACACATTTAAAATCAGACGAGTGGCAGTCCAGCTCGAGAAGACACTCTACCAGTTGGTGGTTGAGCGTCTGACCAACTTCTGAAAGAATTGAGGTAAAGCAAATGTCTGAGCCCTCTCATTCAATGTTTGTGAGAGACATCATGTCTGTCAATGTAGTGACGATGCCTCCTGATGCAACAATCTTCGAAGTTGCTTCTTCGATGAATAAGATGGACATAGGTTCCATTATCATTGCGGATCAAGACCGTCCTCTTGGAATCATAACTGAAGCCGATATTGTAAGACGTGTCATAGCGGATGAGAAGGATGCAAAGACCACAGCAGCCAGAGATATCATGTCATCACCTATAATTCATGTAGAGCCTGGAACTGCACTAACTGAAGCCATGCGAGTGATGGCAAGAAGCAACATTCGCCGTGTAGCAGTTTTGAGGAATGACTCCTTGGCTGGAATCATCACTTCAAGGGATCTACTTCGGTGGTCTCCAGAGCTCATCGACATTCTTGTAGAGTCATTACGTCTCAGAAATGAGGGTGCCAAATACGAAGAGGATGCTGAAGATATCGCCTATGGAGGCGAATGTGATAGCTGTGGAGAGTACTCAACTGAATTGATTGAGGAAGATGGCGATTATCTATGCGAAAATTGTCGCAGTTAGTTGGTCACACACTCAGTAACCAGCCTGTATTGTGTATATACAGCTGTGATAGGAGACTATTATCATGAAAGTGAGCCAGATTATGGTCGAGCCAGTCACTATTGATAAGGACCAGAGATTGTCCTATGCGCTCGAGCTACTAGAGAAGAAGGGTGTTGAAAGGCTAGTTGTAGTGGAAAATGGGAATGTCAAAGGAATCCTCACATATGCGGACATAGCTGATAGGTTGGGTGTAAGCAAGGTAGTAGCCCTTTCAATAAAGAGGCTCCATGTATCCAGTGCAATGACTGATACTGTCATTACAGTAGGTCCTGATGAGGAAGTGACGGATGTTGCTCAACTCATGGTTGAACGTGGGATGAGCGGATGTCCAGTGGTGGATAACGAAGGTACACTTGTCGGTGTGATCACAAAGGTGCAGATTTCCCAATTGGTCCAGAAGTTCAAGAAAGTAAAAGTTGAGGAGCTTATGACCACAGAGGACATTCTTCAGGTCAATCCTGTGTCACGCCTAGTGAAAGCCAGAGGGGATATGCTTGCCGCAGGGTACTCTGGATTGCCTGTCACTGATGGTGGTCGTGTACTAGGGCTAATCACAGAACGCATGGTCGCTGAAGCCATGGCTCGGTTCACTGTGGAAGTACCAGACAAACACCGTGCAAATCAGGTGAGACAGATTCGTGTGGTAGATGCTATGCTCCAACAACCACCCCTTGTGACTGCAGACGAGTCGATTGCAGACGCCTCAGTAAAGATGTTAGACGCAAAGCTGAATACCTTGCCTGTTGTAGGTAAGGGCAACAGGCTAATTGGGATGATTAGCGCAACAGATTTCACACGATTTGTTGCAAACAAGTTTAAGGTCCCCGATGCATCTGAGTAATGGTTAGTTCAGCGTCAATCTAGCGCTGGCGACCCCGGCGTTGATATCACATGGCTGTTGATATGGTCCTCAAGGATGGTATTTTCATAGAGAATGGTAGAGAGACCGTACGCTCTGTGGCGATTGAAGGGGGCAAGATTGAGGGAATCTATGAACATGGGGATGAGCCTCAATATCGACACTCGATAGATTGTAGAGGGTTCTACATTCTTCCAGGTATGATAGACATTCATGTTCATCTTCGTGATCTTAGGCGAGCTGACAAGGAGGACTACGAAACAGGCACGATGGCTGCCGCTGCAGGTGGAGTGACTACAGTCGTTGATATGCCAAACTCGGACCCTCCGGTTCTTGACAAGAGAACACTTGATGAGAAGATCGCTCGAGCTCAAGAGTCGAGTTATGTGAATGTTGGGTTTTATGCGGGAATCCCCAATAACATTGAGGACTTCGATGTCCAGATGCTTCGGGATATTCTAGGGTTGAAGGTCTATCCGCATTTACCCCTAGATAAGGATGTAGAATACACGAAAGACAGAATTAGGGAGTGTACAAGACTAGCAGTCGCAAGTGAAATCCCCCTTCTTTTTCATCCTGACTTACCTGCTCGGGAAAAAGTACCAAAGAACATGGAGGAGTTCTTCCTTGCACACAGCTGTGAGGATGAAGTGAAGTCAGTCCAATCGTTCATAGATGCCAAAATCGAGTATGAGGCAAGACTACACGTATGTCATGTCAGCTGCGCAGCAACTGCTAGACTGATCTACGAGAATCGTGCAGAAGACACACTAACAGCTGAAGTCAGTCCTCATCATTTGTTCTTGTCAGGGGGAGATTATGCCCATGACGATGGTCTGGCAAAGATGCTTCCGCCATTAAGGTCACCCTACGACAACAAGATGTTAATGGAAGCCCTGTGTAAGACATTAGCAATCGATTGTGTTGCTTCTGATCACGCACCACATAAGAAATGGGAGAAAACAGCACCATTTCTCAAGGCGTTACCCGGGATGCCCGGTCTCGAGACCACACTGCCACTGATGTTGACTGAGGTGTTTGAAAAACGAATGGCGTGGATAGACTATCTGAGGGCTTGTTCCTCTGCGCCTGCAAGAATTCTTGGACTCGAAACTAAGGGTATTCTCACAAAGGGTTATGATGCAGACATTGTGCTGGTGCGGATACAGGAGAGCAGAATCACAGGGGAGAACTTCTTCTCTAAAGCGAAGATAACTCCATTTGAAGGAAGAAGGGTTCTGGCCAGGGTTGTGACAACCATCGTGGGAGGAGAGGTTGTGTTTGATAATGGCGAGTTTGTAACAGGACCAGGTATTGCGGGAAGAGTTCCAGTCCAGAAATCTTGAAGTGTCAAGATAAATAACAATGATAATGCACATGTAGATGGAGTTGAAGTCTAGTGTCTCACTCATATTCTGACGATGATGGAGTCTTTCTCGTCAATTTGGCCAGAAGAACAGTTGACGAGATTGTTAAGACTGAACAAAAGACAAAACCGCCAGAAGATACACCAGAGCATCTGCGCGCAAAATCAGGGGTTTTTGTCACACTGAATTCAATTCTTGATGGTCGAGTCAATCTGAGGGGCTGCATCGGTCGCCCATATCCTTCTCAGCCTCTTGTCGAGGCTACTATTGATTCTGCAGTGGACTCCGCAATCAATGATCCACGCTTTTCAGCTGTTACACCAAAGGAACTAGACTCGATTTTGGTAGACCTAAGTGTCCTAACTCCTCCAAAGAAGATCGAGTACTCAAACCCAGAGGAGTTACTGGACTTGGTAAAAGTTGGGCGGGATGGATTGATTGCCATCAGAGGAATGTTCCGCGGTCTTCTCCTCCCTCAGGTACCAGTGGACTGGAAATGGGACACAAAACAATTCCTAGAGCACACCTGCAACAAGGCAGGTCTACCAGCTGACGTTTGGAGGGACCCTGAGACTGAATTTATGTCGTTTCAGGCGGAAATCTTTGGTGAGGAGAAACCAAAAGGCAAGATTGTGAGAAACCCAAAACATCCAAGGTGTGATTGAATGAAATTCGGAAACCTCCCTCCTGAAGTACTAGAAGCACTGAAGAGATTCTTGGATGAGGATATTAGGTCTGGAGACCTCACAACTCAGTTGACTATCCCAGAGGACACTGATGCATTAGCCACCATCTATGCGAAGGAAAAATCTGTACTTGCAGGGATTGAGGAAGTCGCAGCAATCGCAGAATTTTCCGGTCTTACCTATGAGGTTCTCGCCTTCGAGGGGAACTGGGTAGACCCACAACAGCCGGTGATGCGTCTAAAGGGATCTGCCTGGACCTTGTTGACCATAGAACGAGTATGTCTGAATATGGTACAGAGAATGAGTGGGATTGCTACTAAGGTCTACAACTTGGTCAGTGCTGCAAGAGAAGTGAATCCGAAGGTGAAGATCGCAGCCACGCGGAAGACTACTCCAGGTTTCAGGTTCTTTGAGAAACGCGCTGTGATGGTTGGTGGCGGTGACCCACACCGTTATGCACTTGATGATATGGTTTTGATAAAGAACAACCATATCACGGCTGCCGGCGGGGTTCGCGAAGCTGTGACCGCAGCCAGAGAGAAAGTGTCATTCAGTAAGAAAGTATCATGTGAGGCCCGTACTCTTCAGGAAGTCCAAGAGGCTATTGGGGCTGGAGCGGACATTATTCTGCTAGATAACTTCAAGCCAAAGGATATTGGAGGGCTCATTGAAGTTCTCAAGAAGGAGGGCACACGTGATAAGGTGATACTAGAGGTTTCTGGAGGGGTCAATGAAGATAATGTCAGGGAATTCGCAAAGACAGAAGTAGATGTGCTATCGTCTGGAGCGTTGACTCACTCATACACGTCCGCGGATTTCAACATGCTCTTGTCTATGAATTGACATCATCCAAATGATTGATTGTTGTAGTCGCCATGAAACTCGGTAGGAATCTCACGCAACAGTGTCACTAGTCTATCTGTGGCTTTTGCAGTCTTTAGTAGCCTTGGCATATTTCCCTTGATGCTAAGCTTTCGTGTGATGAATGCCCGATTTGCACCTATCTTGCCAAGAAGTATATCTACCCAAACCCTATACGGGGCACTAAGGATGAAAGAAGTTTCTTTCTCCCCGGACCAAATGTCAGTCATCTTGCCAGATTTTATCTCAAAGCCAACAATCATGGTGTCTTGAACTCCTTTATCAGGCTCAGCCTGTAAGACGAGCGTGTAAGAGTCCTCTACCCCACTAGCTAGTTCAGCATATTCTACATCGCTGTTGATTCTCTCCTTGAATTCATTCTTGTATTCGTCAGACCCAAGCTCTAATCTCTTGCTCATTTTGTATTCCTCCAACTATATCTTAACCAGCACTTTCACATCTTGATTATCTGGACGGGCCAGTGCCTCAAACCCATCAGTGACTACACTACTCAGCGGTATTATTCTAGTTATCATTGGCGTGGGATTGATAGTACCTTCTGCGAGAAGCCTAATTGCCTCAGGAAACTCTGCATAGCCAAGGTAACTGAACTGAAGACTTAGTTCATTTAACACGCCTCGCATGAAATCAACTTCAACTGGTTCCTCGCTAATCCCAAGAACCAAGATAGTTCCACCTCTCTTCACAAGCTGGAAAGACTCAGCACTGGGGCCAGGTGCACCTGTGCATTCTACAACCACATCGACCCCCACACCTTGAGTCAGACTCTCAATCCTGAGTGGTAATGGCTCCTTTGATGGATTGATAATCTCATCAGCACCTGCTTCTCTAGCCATCTCAAGGCGAGTGCTCTGTATTTCAGATGCATATACCACTGAAGCGCCTCGTAATTTTGCCATATGTATACTCAAGATTCCAATTGGTCCAGTGCCTAGGACAAGTACACTGTCACCAGGTTTGAAGTCAATCAAGTTAAACCCACGAACAGCAATTGATAACGGCTCAACAAAAGCACCTGTCTTGTAGTCAACTGTATCGGGCAATTGATGAAGCATGGTCTGTGGTACTGCAACGCGCTCAGCCAGCCCACCATCCATTGAGATGCCAATCATCTGCATGTCATCGCAGACTGAATACTTCTCAGCCTGACAGAAGGCGCATTTGCCACAGGGAAGGAGAGAGTTAGGCACAACTCTGTCACCCTTCTTCCACTTTGTGACTTCTTTACCGACTTCAACAACCTCACCAGAAAACTCGTGTCCCAGTATCAACCCAGCTTCATACATCCCGTACTCCCATGCGCTGAGGTCTGACCCACAAATACCAACGAACTTCGGTTCGACAAGAACATCTGTAGGACCAAGATTCGGCTCTGGAACATCCCTCACCTGTATCTCGAGAATGCCCTCAAATACAGCAGCTTTCATCTATTCCTCACCTGGAAGCTGGCAACCCTCAAGCCATACTGAGGCGACAGAGTCAAAATCTGGTGGGACTAGGTTAATGTCTGGATCAATGACGATGTCAAGCACAGAGGGTAAACCAGAATCCTTGGCCTTTTGAAGTGCAGGGGCGATGTCTTCAGGTTTTTCCACTCTAAGACCAAAACAACCCATAGCTTCAGCAATCTTGTCATATCTGACATCAACAAAATCTACTCCAACATACCTCTCCTCGTAGAGACCCTTCTGTCCAGCCTTTATCATTCCGTAAGCCCTATCATTTGCAATAGCTATGATGAATTGGGTGCCCAATCGTTTAGCAGTTTCAAGTTCTTGCGCATTGAACATGAAAGCCCCATCTCCCGATATCACATAGACATCTTTGTCTGGATGGGCTAGCTTTGACCCAATTGCATACCCTGTTCCAACACCAAGATGACCGGAGTCAGATGGCCAAAGGAACGTTCTCGGTTCATATATTCTGTTCAAGTAAATCGCCCAGACTGCTATGTTTCCCCCATCCACAATGGAAATTGCATCCCGAGCGTAGAAGTTACGGACCTCTTGAATCATCCTTAGGGGATGAATTGGGATCTTGTCCGACTTACCTTGCTCGATGAAATCTACGAGCCAGTTATCTTGGGCTTCTCGGCAGTCAGCCATCGACGGACGGGGCTTCGCCTTTGGCTTGCTCTTGATATGTTTGAGAAGCTCGGATAGAGTGCTTTTAGCATCTCCAACAATTGCCAAGTCCACAACACGGTTGTGTGCAATCATCTCGGGTGCAATATCAATCTGTATCAATCTTTGATCTGCACAGTCCGCCCAGCCTGGTGCTCGTCCCCAGAAATCGAGGTCTCCAAGACGTCCTCCCACGAGTAAGACAAGGTCTGACTGACATTGTGCACCGATTGCCCCAAAACTAGCAGGTACAAGTGAGAGTGGATGGTCTTCGGGAATCGCACCTCTTGCAGCAACAGATGTTGTGACAGGAGCCTGCAGGTGTTCTGCTATAGCAACGAGTTCTTCAGACGCGTTTGACGCGAGAATACCACTACCTGCATGTAAAAGCGGAAACTCTGCTTTCAACAACATCTTGGCAGCCTCAGATATGAGAGTAGGGTCTCCCACTGGTGGTTTGGTCATCCTGTACCTATCAGTAGGCACAATTCCATCTTCCAGTGTATCCTCCTTACATTTCAAGTAAAGGACGTCTGAAGGGATATCCAAGAAGATTGGTCCTGGTCTTCCTGAAGTTGCCTCCCTGAAAGCCCAATGAACAAGATGTGGAATTCGTTGCCAATGTGAAACAGTTGCACCCCATTTGGTGATAGGCTTAAACAGACTGAGTTGATCTAGCCCTTGTGTGCTTCCATGGTCTGGGTTTATCCGCCAGGACTGATTCTGGGCACAGAGTACAATCATTGGAATACTGTCTGCAAAAGCCGGATACACTCCTGGTACCAAATCAGCTGCACCCGGACCTACTGTTCCTAGGCAAACACCCGGTTCACCTGTGGTTCGAGCCCATGCGTCTGCAGCGTGTGCTGCCGCTTGTTCATGTCGAAAAGTGATAAAATCGATTCCATCGGAGGTATAAACAGAGTCAAGTAAGGGATAAAGTTGGTCTCCAGGGACTCCAAAAACATACCTGACTTTTTCTTGTAAGAGGCACTTTGTCAGAACCTCACCGCCAGTCATCATAGTCATTTGTTTCTCTCCCTCGTTCTAATCCGAGATACCTCATACCCTATGATGCGGTGTGATTTATCAGTTATGACATAATAAGCGGATAAAACCTGGGTAAGTAGTGCTCCGATCGGGATTCGAACTCTAACTCAAAATAATCAGAAAAGCATATCATAAATGTCCCCATATCTTGTTCTTGAGGAGCCTGTAACAATGCAAGAGAGTCAAGTGATGTTTGGGTTGAGTGGACCAGGTATTCTTGGGATTGGTTATCTTATTGCTATACTGTTGATTGTAATTGGATACAAAGAGAAAGAGGATATCCACAAGAGAGTTAGATACATCCGTATGGGAGGTGTTCTATTTGGAATAATGATTATTGTAACCGGGCTTACTGTGTACGGATACCTAGTAACAGTGATGTTTTTGGTTATGACTCTTCAAGATGTATTCATTCTGGCTTTGGTTTCATCCATTGGTGGCTTGATTATAGGAATCTCATGCTATTATCCAATCAGTCAACAATAAGATGGTGCCCCGACCGGGATTCGAACCCGGGTCTAGATTTTATTGCTTTTATGAAACTGAGACTTCTTCAATCGGTTTAGAATGATTACAATCCTTGAACGGATGATGTAGTTTAGTGGGATAGTCAAGACCTTGTATGAACGTATTTGACTCGGTGTTTCAAATACTCTTATACTGGCGGCGAGTGCGAATATTATAATCCCACCATATAGTAAGAGACCGAAGAACATTGCTACCCAGACCATACGAAGAGCGATTAATTGTGTATACAGAATAAATGCTGAAACTACAATAACGAAGATAGCCCCTATTTCATAATCCAGCCGACTCATTTAGTATCTCCAACTAGAGATGAAGTTGCATTAGATGATGTTTATGTTTTTCCAAAAAGCGTAAACTCTTGAATGAAAATAGAGTGGTGCCCCGACCGGGATTCGAACCCGGGTCATAGGGTCGAAAACCCTAGATGCTGGGCCTGGCTACACTATCGGGGCCTGTAGCATCGAGAACTTTGCCAAGCGGTTATTAAGATTGTGCAGAGGACGCGAATAAACTAGGAAGCAGTTCGAATTAAGGTGTCCTTGGAGGACTCAGATGCTCGTATTTGATGCACATCACGTAGAACAGATTTGACACTCCTTCTTCCATATCTGAGGAAACCGCTTGAAACTGCCTGAAGCAGGAATGACCGCAGATCACTTGACTCTGGGACTCCTGAAATCTTGCAGGATCCAGCAACAAGTGTCGGTACAACTAAGATACCATATGCCTCAGCAATTCGGTATTGTCGCTCAACATCAACCTCGTAGATGTTCTGTTCAGTCCCTAGAGCCTCACTTTCTTCCTCTAGCATTGATTTGAGCACACCACACCATGCGCATTGGTCTGAGGTGAATAGTAGAATCATGGAATCCGCACCTAGGAGTTGCCTCGTAGTTGCTCTGATAGAATATAAAGTCCGAAAAAGTACGACACTAAAACAGTCCTTCAAAACAACTTCTTGACAGTCAGAATACTCTGAATCGTTCCCAAATCGTGTTGCCTTGACTGACAATCAGAAACCATTCGCAACTTTAATATCTCAAAGCAAATGCAAAGGCCTTGTTCCTGAATCAGGGCCCGTAGCTCAGCTTGGTAGAGCAGCAGGCTCATAACCTGTATGTCCGAAGACTTCCTTCGGCCAGGGGATCGGTCGTGCGTTCAAATCGCGCCGGGCCCACCATTTTCTAGAATTAGATAGGACCATAAAAGCCTCTCATCCAACGGTATTTTGAGAGAGTTGGGAGGTGGATTCATACTACCAATCATATTTACCATTGAGCCGAGAGAAGCGGATTACAAGTCCTAGAAAGAAGAAAAAGCCAACTGGACTCCCCAAACATGCAATATGTAGACCTTTGCTTATCGTGCCATTACCCCCTCTCAAAAACCTTAGAGGTGGGCGTAATTCATCCAAACTTGTTTGGTATAGATGTGATTTTTGTGGTGCATATTTTCATACAAAAACAAGTAGGATGAAGAAAAGCGAATATGGGTTCTGTAGTAAGAAGTGTCAAGCGAAATTTCATAGTGAACGACTTAAGGGTCATAGGATATCAAAGAAAACAAGACAGAAAATTTCTGACACTAAACGAGGAATAGAAAGGATAACTGAACCAAAAACTGATGATGGTTCTACATGGAGAGATTTCTCATCAAATCCAAAGAATCAGTTATGGTATAAAAAAGCGACAGAGTTAGCTACCTCTTATCGTGATACGGGGGAGTGGAAACGAAAGTCAAAGGAGATTAAGAAACTAGATAATTACACCTGTCAAGGATGTGGAATTGAGAGGAGAGAAGTAGGTCAAATTGGAGTTCATCATGTGAAGAAACTTGCAGACTGGATCTATGAAGAAAACAACCCAAGTGAGTATCCAGATGAATTTCTTGTCACTCTATGTCATAGATGTCATACACATACTGAAGCTCAACCCGATGAATACAAGTGGCCAATTTCTGCAACAGGAAATGAAACGATAGCGGGGTACCCTAGATAAATCGCGCCGGGCCCACCACTTCTTACTGACGATGTTTCTCACGGATTCCTTCTATTTCTGCTTGAATTTGCTCATAATGTGCAACCAGTTCAGGTTTACCAGATTGAATAGCCTGAGATTTTGCCTGGTCGAGAAGTGCAAGGAGAGTAGATGCTTCTTTGACAATCTCTAGACCAAGCTTTTGCTGTTTCTTCGGTTTTTCGTTATACTTGGCGATTGTCTTCGCGAGGCTTTGTCTTTCTTTTGCAATTTTCTTATCCATATTCAAGTGTATCATCTTGTCCAGTGTATCAAGAGGATCTTCTTCAGCCTCAGTAACTGGAGTTGGTTTCTCCTGTTGAGCTGAGAGTCCAAGAACTCGCTTCAAATCATCTCGGAAGAAGCTGATTAGGAACCCTATGAAGATGACAACAACACCTGCAAGAAAGCCCTCTATGCTAGATAATAGGAAAGCGATGATACTTACAATGATGAGAATCACTATGAGTGCG
>JASFEF010000004.1:0-55061 GCA_050124975.1 Candidatus Thorarchaeota archaeon
TCTTCTCCCAGTCACGGACACTCCAGACCACAGTCTGTGATTCTTCTTCATTCAAGGTGATTCCTCTTTCCACCTGAATCTTTGCTACATTTGGATGCAGGCCATAGACAGACTCCACACCAACAAATGCAGGTTCGTGCCTCCAGAATGCGCCCTTAACAAGAATGGTTAGAAGAATCGGAGCTATGAAGAGGGTTCCAAATTGGCCAATCAGAGAAACGATGATGAAACCACCATAGGCAAGACTCTGAGCAACCATTATTGCCAGGGGAACGAGGATTAGACTTGACGCATAAGTAAAGATCAGAAACAGAATGACTGCACCGACTATGTCCGCAAACCATCTAGACCTTGGGACTCTCAAGAAATGAAATGCAAGAAGAGCCTCCCCACTCTCTGGACTCTTCATTATGAGATTGACCATCGGTTCCGACACAATGACTGCATTGAAGATCGGATTGAAAGTTGATGCAATGAAGACATCTTGACTCTGACGGACCCAAACATGGGTGTTCGAGGACAAAACGACTCTCTGGTGGATTCGACCAATTAGGTCATGGAACTCTGTGTTTTGTGAAGGGTTGTTGAATCTGTTTTTCAGGACGATTAGGTAGAGTATGTGTAGAAGAGCCCCTACCATTATTGAGAGTAGTAATGCAACCCACCAGTATATACCGATAATTGTGTATCCAAATCCAAGGAAAAGGACAGCTGAAAAGGGGATGGCTCCGAACAGAACAAGAAGAACGACAAAACCTCTTGACACTGAGGGCACTCGAGTACCGAACCATTTTGCGTATCTGTCAGAGGTTTTCGTCAATCCACCCAGCCAACCTGCAGCCATTCTGGCATAAGGCGTTATAACTTGTGCGTTTCAAGTGGCGATCTCAATCTGAAAAAGGGAGGAGGGAATCAGTGAGAATTACTGACACCCTTTTTGCTAATTTTCTTAGAACACTAAGACCGCTCAAGTTGGTCATAGATTCTTTAGTTTCCTTATTGCACCTCCAGGTGCGACACCTTTCGGACAAGCTTTCACACAGTTCATTACGAGATCACAGAGTGGTGAACCTTCATTTTGCATCGCAACATCTGCATATCTTTCTGTTTCAGGGCTGCGTGAGTCCTCATGGAACCTCCAAGCTTTGGCAAGGGCTGCAGGACCAACATACTCCTCCTTCTCAGCATTGACTGGACAAGAACCGTAGCAGAGAGCACAGAGAATGCAATTGACATACCTCTCGATCTTCTTACGTTCTTCAGGACTTTGCGACCGGGGTTTGTCGCCTTCCTTAGCATCACTCCAAAGCTTCATCGACTCGAGAACATCGTAGAACTTTGTCATGTCAACCACGAGGTCCTTCAGAATAGTCATGTTTGGCAATGGTTCAATCAGTATCTCAACTTCAGGATTCCAACCAGCAGGTTTGTCGGAAATTGCTGGGAAAGGTTTCAGCTTCATGTCAGTAGTCTTCGCATCAGTAATCTGGGTTCGACACGCAAGTCGTGGCTCCTTGTTGATGAGCATGGAACAACTCCCACAGACTGCACCTCTGCACGAATACCTGAATGACAGAGAGGGGTCCATCACATCTTGGATTTGAAACAAGGCATCAAGTACAGTCATTCCCTTCTTGGTATCTACTTTGTAAAGGTCATAGTGAGTTATTGTCCCGCCATCTCTGCTTCTAGCAATTCTGAACATCATCAGTAGGTCCTCTCCTTCACGTCAAACTTGCCCAAGTTCACATCGATGAGTTCGGTCTTGATGTAATCGTCAACCATAGTGAACAGTGAGTGTTTCAAGAAATTTTTATCATCCCTCTTAGGATAGTCCAGTCTCCAGTGGGCACCACGACTCTCTCTTCTCATGAGCGCACCCATGGTGATGACCTCGGCAAGAGCTAGCATATTCTCAAGCTCCAACGTCCGAATCAAAGCGAAGTTGAACTTTTCATCGCTCTGCCCCACACTCACATCCTTGAACCGCTCTTTGAGTTCCCGAATCATCTTGAGAGCAGCTTCTAGGGCATCAGACTTCCTATAGACACCAACAAGGACATCCATTGTCTGACCCATGGTTTCGCGAATGCTTGCAGGAGAGTCACCTCCTTCATGCAGGATTAAAGTCTGGAGGTTCTCACGCATCTTGAAAGCCTCCTCTCCCACGTGTGATTTGTCTGGCGGTTTTGCAGACGAGGTATACTCTCCAACCTTTTCTCCAACAACTCTGCCAAAAACCAAGGTCTCAAGAAGTGAATTCCCGCCTAGGCGGTTCGCTCCATGTACACTCATACAGGCGGTTTCACCCACTGCGTAGAGTCCTGCAACTAGAGTTTCCCCATGCTTGTCTGTGTGAATCCCTCCCATGGAATAATGCTGAGCAGGTTGGATTGGGATTGGTTCTTCAATAGGGTCAACTCCTGCGAAATGAATGCAAATCTCTCGAATCCCTGGGAGCCTTTCCATGATTTTCTTCTTGCCTAGATGTCTGAGGTCAAGGTGAACATACTCATCCTCAAACCCTCGCCCCTCAAGAACCTCAGTACGAATTGCACGAGCAACAATATCTCGAGGAGCGAGTTCCATCTTCTCAGGAGCATATTTGTCCATGAACCTTTTGCCCTCTGCATTGACGAGATGACCACCCTCTCCCCTTGCTCCCTCTGTCATCAGAATGCTGGAACCGAAAAGACATGTAGGATGGAACTGGATGAATTCCATATCCTTCAAGGGAGCACCAGCCCTCAAAGCAAGAGCACAACCATCACCAGTGTTAATGAGAGCGTTGGTTGAATGACCATAGACTCTACCAAACCCTCCAGTGGCAAGGACAACGGCTTTAGCTGTAAAGCCGTGGATTTCCCCAGTGGCAATGTCAAGAGCTGTCAAGCCACATACCCGGTCGTCAGATTTCACTAATGATGTCACGAACCATTCAGTGTAGAACTTGATGCCTCTCTTTAGCGATTGTTCAAAGGTCGTATGCAACAAGTTGTGTCCAGTCCGGTCAGCAGCATAACAAGTTCTCGGGAATGCCGCACCACCGAAGGGTCTCTGTGCAATCTTTCCGTCTTCTGTCCGTGAGAAAGATGTGCCCCAACGTTCATTCTCAATAACTGCTCGTGGAGCCTCCTTTGCAAGGATTTCAACAACGTCTTGATCAGCGAGATAGTCAGAGCCTTTCACAGTGTCAAAGGCATGAGCCTCCCAAGAGTCATCCTCACCTAATGCGGCATTGACACCTCCCTGAGCAGCCACAGAGTGAGACCGCAGTGGATGGACTTTTGTAACAACAGCAACATCAAACTTTTCACAGAGTTCGATAGCGACTCGAAGTCCTGAGAGACCAGCACCCACGATGATGACATCATGTTCGAACGACGAAATCGTCACTCACCTCTGTACTAGATAGAATGTCGCTCAGTTATAACGTGTACGGCTTGATAGGCTTCAGACCATCTTTGATGGGTCAAGTATCTCATCAAGATCTCCATCAATCTCAATTCCAGACTCGACGACAACTTCACGAATTGTCTTCCCAGTTTCATGTGCCCTTTTGGCTATCTCAGAAGCATTGTCATAGCCTATGACTGGGGAGAGTCTGGTCACTATCATTAGACTCTGGTCAAGCTGTTTCTGTATTCTCACTTCATCAGCTTTGAGACCCTGCAAACAGTTTTTCCTGAAGGAGTCAATGCCTCTTGATAGCAAGCGGATCGAATCGAGAAGGTTCACAATCATCACAGGTTTAGTGACATTGAGGTCCAATAAACTACCATGACCCTCAGAAGCCGCGATGGTCGTATCGTTCCCTATCACTTGCAAGCACACTTGAATCAGAGATTCAGACTGCGTAGGATTAACCTTACCTGGCATGATTGATGAACCCTGTTCGTTGCTAGGAAGAATGAGTTCACCAAGACCTGCTCGTGGACCACTACCCATCCAGCGTATATCATTCGCCATTTTCATACATGCTAAGGCTATACTCCTGAGTGCAGCACTTGCTCTAACAATACTATTGTGTGAAGAGATTCCTTCAGCCTTCACAGGACTTTCTCTGAAATCATAACTCCCCATCATCTTGCTGAGTTCTTTCACAGCACGCTTAGCAAAATCCTTGGGTGTGTTGAGTCCAGTTCCAAGAGCTGTTCCACCAAGCGGGAGAATCAACAGACTTTCGACAACTGTGGGCAAGTCTTGCTTAAGCGAGGTTTCTATTTGAGACTTGTATACGGAGAACTCGGTTGATAGAGGAATGGGAACTGCATCTTGAAGATGTGTCCGACCAACCTTGATAATACCATCGAACTCGTCTATCTTCTCTCCAAGGACAATTCGGAGGCGGTCTAGTGAAGGTATCAAGTGCGACCGCAACATTGAGAGTGCAGAGATGTGCATTGCTGTGGGGATGACATCGTTGCTGGATTGAGACATATTGACTGTGTTGTTAGGATGGACAGGGGATTTTGTTCCGCGTTGATGACCAAGAATCTCATTCGCACGATTAGCCAGTACTTCGTTCATGTTCATATTTGTCTGAGTTCCAGAACCAGACTGAAACACATCGATTGGAAATTGATCCTGATATTTCCCATCAACTACTTCATCAATTGCGATTTCAAGTGCATCGAAGATTTCCTGTGTGATTAGTTTCTCCGCCTTGTTTGCTAGTAAACAAGCCTTCTTCACCATGGCGAGTGAATGGATAAACTCATGTGAGAATGTCCTACCGCTTATCTGAAAGTTCATGAGTGCTCTCTGAGTGTTTATCCCCCAGTAAGCATCCGCAGGAACATCGAGTTCACCAATGGCATCCTTCTCTCTTCTGATCTTCTCCAATGCAAATATCCTCCGAGTGGTCTTTCCGACCATCAACCAGTCATCAGATCATCAATGATCTTTTGGACATCCTTAAGATTCGTAATGTGGTCCTTTAGAGGTACGTCTTGTGGCAAAGCTATGCCAGCCGCTAGATCTGGGGCATCCACCTTATAGAACACTCCAACTGGTATCTTGTCCTCAACGACAAGTGCTTTTTCTAGCGATTCCAATTTGTTGGAAGCATCATGTCCATTCTCTTGCAATGAGTAAGTGTTCTCATTGTAGAACTTCCAAGTCAACTGTCGGTTCCAAGTCTGACACGGCTGCAGAATGTCAACCACAGCAAAGCCCTTGTGTTTAATCGCCTCAACCATGATTTTCACCAGAGCTTTCTGATCTCCAGAGAATCCTCGCGCCGCATATGTGGCGCCAGCAGTGATTGCTTGAGCAACTGGATTTGCGGGGGCCATTGGAGCTCCTGGTGGTGGAGGTGAAGTGTTTGAAACATAGCCTCTTGGAGCAGCAGGAGAGAACTGACCCTTTGTGAGACCCATGACTCCATTGTTGTGAATGAATACTGTAATGTTGACATTCCTACGAGCTGCATGAATCAAATGTCCAAGACCTTCGCCAAGAGTATCACCGTCACCGGCATGGACTATCACATCAAGGTCCTTGTTCGCCATGTGGATACCAGTAGCGACAGGAATGGGACGACCGTGTAGTGTGTGGAAACTATTGACACCTCCGATGTAATGGGGAATCTTTCCAGAGCAGCCAATTCCAGATGATATCACCAGATTATGGACTGGAGTGTCCAACTCGATGACTGCCTTTTTGAGTGCGGCCAAGATACCAAAGTTCCCGCAACCAGTACACCAAGTCACTTTCTGTGGTTCTTCAAGTTGTTCGGGTGTTGTCATTTGATTCCAACCTCCTTGATCTCTTCAACAATCCATCTTGCTGTCATAGGTCTCCCATCATACTTGTTGATATGATGATGGACTGAGATTCCTGTAGCCATCTTGACAAGTTGAGCGAACTGAGATGTGACATTCTGCTCAACTGAAATGATCTGTTTGGACTTTCCAAGGACCTTCCTCAGCTTGTCAGTTCGAAGAGGATAGATGTCACAGAAGTGTAGTTGATTGATTGATACTCCGGCATCCTTCATAATCTGCATTGCTTCATTCGCTGCACCCCAGGTTGAACCCCATGTTAGAAGAGTCACTTCTTCTTCCTCATCGCCATAGAGGTCAGGGGGATTAAGCGACTCCATTATTGCTGGGAGTTTGTTCATGAACTTGGCTACCATTTTATTGCGCATCTCAGCGTCCTCAGTGATGTGACCGTCCTCACGATGGACATTACCTGAAGAAACATTAGATTTTCCTTCATCGCCTGGAAATGCTCGAGGTGAAATTCCATCTTTCGTTAGTAGGTATCTTTTGTAGCCAGGGTCGGGTCCAGGTTTGGCGAGTTTTCCACGGTCCACTTTCACTCCGGAAACATCGATTCGTGAGACATTCATTGTAGAGTCAGCAAAGTACTGGTCTCCCAGAATCATGACCGGGATTTGGAACTTATCAGCCAGATTGAAGGCACGTGTAGCAATATCAAACGCTTCAAGGGGATTCTTAGGTGCAAGTATAATACGTGGGAATTCTCCCTGACTTGCGAACGCCATGAAGAACAAATCTGATTGTTCGGTACGTGTTGGTAACCCAGTGCTAGGTCCTGGTCGCTGTGCATTGTAAATCACAACGGGAATTTCAGCCATTGCTGAAAGACCAACAGCCTCAGACATGAGGGCAAACCCACCACCCGAGGTCGTGACCATAGAGCGAGCACCAGCGTAAGACGCTCCAATCGCCATACAAATCGAAGCAATCTCATCCTCGGTTTGCAAAGCGCCAATGTTCAGGTCTCGAGAGTAGGATACGATATCCATGAAGAGTGACGTGGAGGGACTCATGGGGTATGATGAGATCCACTTCAGATTTGCAGCTATAGCTCCGAGAGCTAGTGCTCGGTTCCCTGTGAGTAGCAGCTTGTCCATACAGGGTCCAGACTCCAGAGTGGCGAGATTGTATCGACAGGTCCCAGTAAACTTCTCCATGGTCAAGTCATAGAGGACTTTAGCAACAGCAACATTGCCTGCTACTATCTTGTCACCTTTCCTTCCGAAGATTGCGTTCAAAGCCTCCTCAGCAAGCTTGAATGGGAATCTAATAACAGATAGAATTGCGCCTAGAGCAGCAGCGTTCATCATACGGATGTTGCCGCCCACCTCTTTCGCAGTCTTCTCAAGTGGGGCAGGAAAATGACATACCTCGAGGTCATCAAACTCGATCGTTTCTTCAAAGATAATGACTCCTTCCTCCACAAGCTTATCACGCTGTCCAACGACCGCATCACGAGATAGTGCAACAATCACATCGATGTAATCTACTGGTGCGTGGATTGGTTGGTCGCTCACTCGAACCTGAGTGAAGTTGTATCCACCTCTTATTCGAGATTCGAAATCTTTGATTGTAAATGTGTAGAAACCAGCTTGAACGAAGACCTCAGTCAGTAAGTCGCCAATCGTGTCAATACCTTGTCCGGCTTCTCCACCAATGTTGAATGTAATGTCCATCTAACTAGACACTCCCGTATTAGTTCTCGGGAGTTCTTGGCATTCTTATGTTCTTTGCTAGTGGCGGATTACTCCTCAAGCCAATCTTCGTGTTTGGTAGCTTTTTTCTCCTCTTCAAATGGGTCCCAGTCATCTTTTCGTTTGGACTGACGCCATTTCCACCAAGACAAATCAAGCCTCATTCCAGACCAAGGGGATATGACTTCAGGACCTTCAATTCTGTGCAGGATAATCAGTCCGATTATGAATTGCAAAGGAAGGGGATAGATGATTATGAAACTACCAAACATCCCTGAAATGTACAAGATGATTGCAGTAGGCAGTAAAACGCTCAATAGACCCATCAGATAAACACTATCTCTGGAACTTTTAGCTTGATAGTATCTCACTAGACGATGAGCATAGAGAATGTTAAGCAGACACAAAGGAAGGTAGACGAAAGGATTTACGAGTATCCAAAACAGTCCATACATCCCTGGTAGCATATAGAAGACTCCAAACACGCCCCTCTCAAACCCAGGAATGAAACCAAAAGGAGAAAATACAGTAACAATAATCATAATCAGCCTTATGATTCCTGGACTCACACCATAGAGCTCCATCTCCGTCGAATACTCGTCAGTACTCATTACAGACCCTCATCTAACCTAATCATTATTACGCTGATAAGCTCTGTGAAAGTCAGAGATCTGTACATCGAGAATCTATTCGTAGTGAAAGTGAGAACTAGTTGTTCTTTGTAAATAGAACTACCAGGTGACTTAGTTGTTGAGTTATTCTATTGAAGAGCTTACAAGTTCAGGACCAGGGATTTTGTAAAGAAGGATGAGACCAATGATAAACTGGACTGGGATTGGCAAGATAATTCCTATCATGGATATAGAAACATATCCAACTGTAGACATGAAATCTAGTAGAGGGGGATAGATAAGACTCGCAATACCGATGAGCAATACTCGCCGCAACGATGTCTGTCTCTGGTAGTACTTCCATATCTGAAAAACAAAAATGATATTGAAGATGCTTAGAATAAAGGTAGGGACCATTACACTGGGTTGTAAGAAATGAAGACCACGGTTGAATTCAACCCCAGAACCAAGAAACCAAAGTAGTCCATATGCTCCAATAGCACCAAGATTCGACAGTGGGATTGAATGCCACCCAGGGGAAATGTAGCCAAGTGGAACAATCAATGTCACTAGTATCATAATTTGTGCCATCAATTTAGGATTTACACCGTATATTTCAGGATACATTCCAGACCAAGTTGGTATGACTTCTGGCTTCTCGATTTTCCAAAGAATGATAGTTCCAGTTATGAATTGAATTGGAAAAGGATAGATAACGTAGAAAGCTCCCATCAATCCCGAAATTGAGAGAATAACTACGGTAGGGAAAAAAACACTCAATAAACCAAGGAGGAATACTCTATCCTTCGTTGTCTTGTCTTGGTAGAATCTGACAATCCAGTATGGATAGAGAATATTCAGAAATAAGAAAGGAAGGGCTTGAAAAGGGAAAACAATTGCAAATAGAAGAGAGATTGGTAAAATACCTCCTTCAATGACAAATCCAAGTGGAAAAACTAACGATACAAAAAGCATGATGATCGCAATAAATTCAAGTTCCACTCCGTAGAGCTCCATCTCTGTTGAATACTCATCTGTATTCATTGCAGACCCTCACGAATAATCCAGATTAGGAAATTGATAAACTCTATGTCAGTCGAAGAGCGTATTCACTAATTGACTGAAATGATGTACACCTTATTTGTTGTGGCCTTTGACAAGCTTTAAAAACGAACTACATGCACAGTTTTCTCAGAAGTATATGCCGAAGTGCATGTACAGTTTTACAATATGAACAGTACGCTATTCCATCCTAGGAAAACGAATGGTGCTACTGAAAACCATAAGGGGAAAATAAAATGGCACAGTTGTCTGGAACACCCGTCCTGATTCTAAAGGAGGGTACTTCAAGAACACGCGGTAGATCCGCACAGTCCAACAACATCATGGCTGGTATTGTTATATCAGATGCTGTCAAATCCACTCTTGGCCCACGTGGCATGGACAAAATGCTCGTGGACAGTCTGGGAGACGTGACCATCACAAACGATGGCGCTTCAATCCTGAAAGAGATAGATGTACAGCACCCAGCTGCAAAGATGCTCGTAGAAGTGGCGAAGAGCCAAGACCAGGAGACCGGTGACGGTACAACAACATCCGTCGTCATTGCCGGAGAGCTCCTGAAGAGAGCACAGGAGTTGTTGGAAAAGAAGATTCATCCAACAATCATTGTTGGAGGTTATCACAAGGCAGCCGAACAAGCCACCAAGATACTCAAGGACATTGAAGTATCGATGGAAGGCACAGACAAGAAGATCTTGACTAGTATCGCATCAACATCTATGAACAGCAAGTCTGTTGTTGGTCAAAAAGACCACTTCGCAAAGATTGCCGTCGATGCAGTTCTTCAGATTGCTGAGGAGAAAGATGGCGGTGTCGAGGCGGACATCGAGATGATTGAGATCATCAAGAAACAAGGCAAAGGCCTAACTGAAACCGAGCTGGTCAAGGGCATGGTCATTGACAAGGAAGTAGTTCATGCTTCAATGCCAAGGAAGGTCGAGAAAGCAAAGATCGCTCTTGTCAACGCTGCTATCGAGGTTGAGAAGACCGAGTTCGACGCTGAGATCAAGATTGATAGTCCTGAGCAAATCAAGGCATTCCTCGATGAGGAAGAACGCATGCTCACACGTATGGTCGACAAGATTGTCGCAACCGGTGCAAACGTTCTCGTCTGTCAGAAGGGCATTGACGATGTCGCACAGCACTATCTGGCAAAAGCTGGAGTCCTAGCAATCCGCAGGGCAAAGAAGAGCACACTTGAGAAGCTCGCTAAAGCCACAGGGGCAAAGATTGCCACAAGCCTTGACGAGTTGAATGGCGACTACCTTGGCTCTGCTGGAATTGTCGAAGAGGTCAAGATTGCTGATGACAAGCTTGTCTACGTCAAGGACTGCAAGGATCCGAAAGCTGTATCAATCGTTATTCGCGGTGGTACTGAGCACGTTGTTGATGAGGCCGATAGGGCACTTCACGATGCGCTCTGCGTTGTAAGAAACGTTGTAGAGGATTCAACATACGTTGCTGGCGGTGGATCAATAGAGGCTGAGATTTCCAGGAGACTGGAAGCATACGCCAATAAAGTTGGAGGTCGTGAGCAACTAGCAATCGAGGCATTCGCAGAATCTCTACTAATTGTACCAAAGACTCTCGCTGAGAACGGAGGTCATGATCCCATAGATATCATTGCTGACCTGAATAAGGACCACTCTAAAACCACAGGTATTTGGTTCGGGGTTGACGTGATGAAGGGCAAGACCACTGACATGATGAAGGCGGGCGTCATTGAACCAGCTAGAGTAAAGAGCCAAGCAATCCGCGCTGCTGCTGAAGCAGCTCAGATGATCCTCAGGATCGATGATGTCATTGCCGCTAAAGCTACTGCTGGTCCACCTCCGGGTGCAGGCGGTGGAATGGGTGGCATGCCCGGTGGAATGGGCGGAATGCCTGGAATGATGTAACATCAGACCACAACAATTTGGAGCCGCAAGGCTCCACTCAATTCTTTTTCAACGAGGTTCAATAGTGTGACCAAACGCGTCCTGCTTGTAGGAATGAATAGTTTTGAATCAGGAAAGACGCAGTTTGCGATTCAGTTGAGTAAGTCTCTTTCCGCAAGAGGACATTCTGTTGAGTACTTCAAACCACTGAGTGGGCACAATTACTGGTACAATCATGAGCACACAAGATTCTGTCTTGAGAATGGCATCCTCGTGTCGAAGGATGCAATGACAGTCCGTGGATTCTTTAAGCCAAAGAGCCCAATTGAACTCGCAAACCCTGTCCACAGCCTTTTCGCACCAATGCGGGTTGAGAGACCCTTGCAGAATATGACAAACACCTTGGGATTAGCTGGAGCCAGTTCGATTCTCACAATGGAACGATTCAGCCGACCAACTGACTCCGGTATTGACACAACGGTGCTAGTTGCTCAGGGGCTTGTTGAGGAAGAGCGACTGATCATCAGGCTAGAAGAGGTTGGAATGCTCACAAGGGGTGCCGCTATACTTCCAATCAGTGATCTCGAGGCAGTTCAGGAATATGAACGATTGAATTTTGAGGAACATGTGTCAGAGTCATTCACCGAGGTTGAGAAGGCTGCTGATGTTGTAATAATAGAAGGCTTCAATGATGCAGCATGGCCATGGGATGGTCTCGAAACTGTCGATACTGTTCTACTTGTCAACCCAGCGCATATCTTCTCATATGATCCTGAGAGATTCAGAAAAGCCGCATACTTGATGAACCGAGGTAACCTACCAATAAGAGAAGTGACATTCAGGAGGATTTCTGACCTACTCAAACCACTTAATCGACTGGAAATTAGACCCGATACCGAACTGACTACTGATGAACTTGAGCATCTTGGAATTTAGTTCCGCACAGGAAAGAAAGATATTCAGTATTGAAGAAATCAGAATACATAACCGGGTTCAAAGACGGAGACATTAGATTGACAGAGGACTTGAACTGGGAACTCATTGTTATTGGTGGCGGCCCCGCTGGAATGACAGCAGCGATTTATGGGGCACGATATGGACTCAAGACACTGCTTTTAGAATCCAAAGTCCTGGGAGGCGCCCAAGCCACAAGTCCAGGAATAGAAAACTACCCTGGTTACACCTTCATCGTGGGATTGGATCTAGCAAATAAGATGAAAGAGCAAGTCAAGAAATGTGGAGCGTTCATCAGAGAGATCACTGAAGTCAAGAGCGTAAAGAGAGAAGGAGATGATGGTGACTTTCTCCTCGAAACTCGACGTGGAGTGTATCGAGCTCCAGGAATAATCTTTGCAACTGGGGGAGGTCATAAACATCTCAATGTGCCTGGAGAAGACCAACTTACTGGGCGAGGTGTTTCCTATTGCGCAACCTGTGATGGCCCCCTCTTCAGGGACAAGACTGTCGCAGTTGTGGGCGGTGGAAACACTGCAGTCACTGAGGCACTCTATCTCTCAGAAGTTGTTGGCAAGGTCTATCTCATTCATAGAAGGGATGAACTGAGGGCTGAGAAGATCATTCAGGATTATATTTTGAACTCCAGTGTGGAGATACTCTGGGACACGATTGTTAAGGAGATTCGAGGTGATGACCTTGTCAATGAGTTACTTCTCCAAAACGTGAAAACCGGAGAAGAGAGAACTCTTCCAGTGGATGGCGCATTCATTGCTCTTGGGTCTAACCCAGAGAGCTCTCTTGCCAAGAGTATTGGTGTTGCTACAAATGATCGTGGAGAGGTTATCGTTAACGCGAAACAAGCCACGAATGTCCCAGGAGTCTTTGCTGCAGGAGATGTTGTAGAATCGATGAAGCAGATTGCAGTGGCTGTAGGACATGGTGCCATTGCTGCAGATTCTGCGTATTCATATATCAGAAAAATACAGAGAGGACCAATTGGCTACGCTTAGACATTTCGAGTCAGCCTTAGGTAGTACATCCTTTGTTGTGGGGAAACGTTAATAACCGCGCCCATTTCCGATGCGTAAAGCGCTGAGTAAAATCTCAGTGACATTCAGCTTGACTGTGATGTCATCATGAAGAAGGTCAAAGTCGTAGCAATTGCATTCGCGATAACTCTAGTACTGATCACCTTTACAGCTCAACCAGTTGCGGCAGCTAGTCGTTACGATTCTCTTAGGTCATATGTGAACAGCAGATACGACGCTGTCAGGGGGGGCTACAACATTCCTGGCGAAGGAGTGGCAAGAGTTGACCCAACATATGGTGCAATTTCTGTAATGAACGAAACCGGTACTCTTGAGAACAGACCTCCGCCGGTTACGATTGTAGATGTTTTGGACTTCTTGGTGACACATCAATGGACAACAGGGAATCCGGATGATGAACCTAGATACGGAGGGTTTATGGAGTACCTTCTAGGACCAATTACGAACGGAGGTAACTACAGAGCTCTTGTCACATGGCAGACATTGAAAGCGCAGGATGACATCCCAGGGACAGAATCCTATGACATCAATGCCACGGCCAATCTAGTTTGGATAAATAAGACGCAAGCCGATTCAGGAGGCTTTAGTGCAGACTCTGAAGGAACATATCCCGATCTGATATCTACTGCTTATGCGTTAATGTCGATCAGAATCATAGACACAATGTATTCTCTTGAGAATGCATGGGACTGGCTACGGAATGAGACTGCAACGATTGAATATATTGAGAGTTGCAAGGATGGCGATGGTTACAAACTGAGTCCTATCTCAAACCGAGCGGGTGTCAGCGCAACTGCGGCAGCCGTGCTAGCGTACAATGCCTTAGACCCCCAAGCTTCAATCCCAGAGGCAGGGAGCATTCAGTCATGGCTAGCTTCCCGTCAAATAATGGATTATGAGGAAGAAGAACTGATTGGTGGTTTTGAAGAGGCAGTTAGTACTACTGACCCGAATCTAAGGAGTACATATTTTGCACTCTCAGCCTTGAATATTCTCAACACACTCTCTACCATCAACGCAACAGCAGCTGAGAATTTCATTCTTAATTGCCAGTCTGAAGATGGCAGTTTCGGGATTATTCCAGAGCTTAGTACTGGAACCCTTGTCCAATCAGGATATGCATGTGAGATTCTGAACATGCCAGGTTTCAGTGGAGCGTATGATAGCCTGTCGTCCTCAACAGACCCATATTCGAGTAGCGACCCAGGCTTCGAATGGCGTATGGTCCTTGTAATTGGAATCATTGTTGTGGCGCTCGTTCTTGCAGTTCTATCCGTGCGACACGACTAGGTGATGCAATAGCTTTATCTCAACTGAGATTCAATCAGCACCGAAGGTCGTGTTAAATCGATCCTAGGGTGTATCAAATGTCCTACTCAGAGATAGATGATGATTCAATTCCTAGATACAAGCGTGGGTATGAGTGGTTCTCGCATCTAGCCAACTCTGAATTATCTAGAAGAGCTTGGAGACGACTTGGCATCTTCTCATTCTTTGATGCACCGTTTGCCGAGAGTGACCTCCTCTATCTTTCACCGAAACAAGTTATGCTGACAATGGCAAAGATGTCCAAAGCCAAAGAAGCTGGTCTTGTATTCGTTGTGGATGCCATGGAAAAGGAGGAGATGGGACTGAGTACCAGAGCTGGGTTTGACCAGTTTATGGAGATTTTTGACGGTCTCTTTCCTGTTTCATCAAAGTTCTATTTTGGTCCCAAAGAATCTGATAGACTATGGTTGCATGAGTTTTCGTCTCTGAAAATACCTCTCAATTGGCTTGTGAAGAGACCCGTGGTTTTCGCTGAGGTTTTATCTGACGCTTCACCGGTGGGTGAACGAGTCGGACCAGGAGATGCCTCCTTTGAGGACTTTGCAGGAATGATAGAAGTCCTTGTGGAGAAGCTCGGACCTCCTTCTCTCACAGAAGAGGTAATGGGTAAAATTAGAGGCACAGAAGCGAGTGAGTACGCAGGAGAAGCTGTTGGCATGATGACTGTGTTCATTAGTCCAGCGACTGCAGTATCTAGAGGAGTAAGATATCTGGGCAAGTTCATGAGCATGGTGAAGGACCGAAGAAAGCAGGAAGTCAAGGATGTCTATTCAGAGTGGACTGAGCGTGTAGAAAGAGGGTATTCTGAGGAGAAGCTGAAGAGATTCTTTGATGCATCTCCTGATTTCGACTCTGGTCTTGTCAAGGCGGTTGCGTCATTCAAGCCAGTATTAGTCATTTTGGAAACTCGAGGAACGCTCTATGACTTGTTTCTCCCTCTAGTACTTCAACACCTAGTTGAAGAGATTGGATATATACCTCCTCACAGACGTCCGAGGAAGAAGGAGGATGGCAAGAAGAAGGGGAAGAAAGCGGAGGAGTGGGAGAGTGAGGCTCTCTCCTATGAATCAATAGAAACCATTGAGGATGGTGATCTCCCGCCGGTCACCGACCAGTTGATTCAATCTGTAATGGACCAAGAAGAAGAAATCACCGGTCCCAAGTTGGACATCTCTGAGGATGAGTTTGAAGGAAAACCGGAAACCATCCTATTCCTTGATGCAGCTACACACCTTTCCAAGTTCAATCGCTCATTCAAATTCGCGCTAAATATCCCAGAGAAATTTCCCAACATGTCTATTGCGGCATCATTCTTCACAGATCGAGAAAAGATAAGTCAGGCATTGCAGGAAGGTGTTCTTGAATACATGAAGGAACGTGCGCTTATCTTTGATCTCCATCCTGCGCTCTTTGATATGGCAACTGCTCGTATGCCAGTCTCCAAGAAAGCTTGGTTAAACGGCAGATTGCAGGAGATGGAAAAAATACGTTCTGAAGGAGAGGTGGCATTCCTTGAATTTTCAAGCTCTGAACAGCCTGATTGGACTCTCCGAGTTGTGGACAAGCCAGAAAGTGAAGCTTTGGCGAAAATTCGAAGCTGGTTTCGTCGTGGAATCTGATTATTGGTAGCTCCCGCAAGAGATATAATCACCACAAGATATCATGGCAAGTGAGTCCCGGAGGCAGAATGGATTGACTAAGGGTAACATGACGCAGGCAAGAGTACTCAAAATCGAGAAGGGTGATACAATCACTTTGCCAGCGGAATTTGTTGACAAAATTGGTCAACAATATGGTCTAGCAATTCTCGTTGTCAAGGATGGAAATGTCAAGTTATATCCTGTTGACAGTAGTAGCGTGATGTATCTCAAGCTCGTCATTGAAAAGCTAAGCAAAAGCTTTCTTGAAGAATTGACTATGGTCTTTATGGAAGTTGGTCTGGAGGACATTCTGTTCACGAGTGGAATCTGTCAAGCTGCAGACGAATGTTTCTATGAATGTTATTTCACGCCCCAGCAATTGAATGTTGAAGTTAAGAAGCTGGAAGACCGTCTGCAGGGAATTACTGGTGTAAAGCAAGTCATGCTTCACGAAGTGCAGACTTAGTGTTGAGCATCATGGCAGGTATTGCAGGTTTACTTGTCACAAGTGAAGACACCGATTCCAAACTCATGCTTCAGAAGATGTCAGAAGCAATTAGGCATAGAAGATGTGAAACATACCATGCAATAAAGCACAATGATGCTCTTTGCATGATTAGTGGACCTTCTTTATTTCAGGGTCCTGAAGATGACACCTTCTTCATTGACTTTAATGAGGATCTCATTTTCTCTGAAGAAACTCAAGATATTGTATCCATATCAGGAATATTCGGAGTTGTTGCAGTTATAGTAGACAACTCAGGAGCAAGTGTCCTTAGAACTCTCGACGGCACACGTGCACTCTACTACGGAACATTCGAGAACGGTATCGCATTTTCATCAGAGAGGAAGAGTCTGTGGAGCATTGGTATCAAATCCGCGAGAGTATTGGAACCCGGTCAGGGGGTTACCTATTCTTGGGATGGAAAACTCACAATGGAGAGTTTCGCTACTCTTGAAAAACCCTCAAGAAAAGACGCATCACGAAAAGAAACCCTTGAAGTCCTACAAAATGCACTAACAAAATCTTTTGACAGAATTAACAGAAGCACTTCTTGTGCAGTTCTCTTCTCCGGAGGTGTCGACAGTTCCCTCGTTGCACTTCAGATGACGAACCGGTGTGCGAACACACACCTCGTGACTGCACGGTCAGAGGGGGCACATGATACTATTGCTGCAACTAGAGCAGCATCCATTTTGGGATTGCCGCTCATCACTATAGAATTGAGTCCAAAGACAATTTGGGAAACACTCCCAGAAGTCATCTTCTCAATCGAAACAAGTAGACAGATGGATGTAGAGATTGCACTTCCGTTCTATCTAGCATCAAAGAAAGCCGCTGAAATCGGTTGCACAACTGTTGTTTCTGGTCAGGGACCAGATGAGCTTTTTGCGGGGTATGCAAGACATGTCAGGACCTTTCTCGAGAAAGGGCCTGAGGTTTTAGCTGAGCAGCTGTGGAGTGAGGTGTCAGTCACTCATGATGTTAACATAGAACGTGATGAACGCGCTATTGCCGCTCATGGGGTAGAGAGCTTCTTTCCCTATCTCGATCAAGAGTTCGTACATGCATCACTCTCGGTTCCAGTCGAATGGAAAGTGAGTCCTGATGGATCACCCCAGAGGAAGGTCATATTCAGGGAGCTAGCTCAACTTATGGGAGTTCCTGAGGAGATTACCAGTGTTCCGAAAAGTGCGACTCAGTATAGCTCTGGGTCCGCAAAGGCACTTCTCCAGTCTATAATCGAGTATGTCAATGAGTTCAGTGGATTGAGTAAGAAGAAGGTGTCGAAACAAGTCCAAGATGTTCTTGATGAGATTGCCTATCAAATTCGGATGCCAACTGTTCAGAAGAGGGACAGGAAATTACGTTTAGACCTAGAATCAGTGAATAGGTTTCTCGAAAAACTCGAGGGATCATCCACCAGCAATACGTGGTAGGACTACAACACTGTCATTCTCCTGTAGCTGATAATCAAGACCAACTCGTTTACCATCAATAAGGACAACGTGATCATTTGCAAGCTTCAACTCAACAAGAAGTTCAGCCACTGTCTTTGGTTCAGTGACTATGAATTTTCTTATGCGAGTCTTGCTGATTGTGTCTGACAAGTGTGTCACCATAACCTCATTCTCTCGTGGGCTTATAGGGTTACTTCAATCAGCATCATGATAATTCGACAAAGCTCTACTGACCCACCAGCAATCAGCGTTGTTCATTCAAGCAATTTATTATGTAGGGAGTTCACAGAGTGTCGTCATCCTCCAAAGGATGCAGGGAACATTCGATGAGTGTCGTAGATTCTTTGGGGGCCGGATAATAAGCTTCATAAGGGTGTTGAGGCCAAAATCGAAGAATAATCAACTGACGTATATGAGTTCGACATTTAACGAATTAGAGAATTAATAATTGAGGAGATGATTGGTATGGTTGGTATTGTTGGCTATGGAGTATACGTACCACGCTATCGAATTAAAACCACAGATATTGCAGAAGTCTGGGGAGACAGTAGTGGAAGAATTGGAAAAGGGCTTGGAGTTTTTGAGAAATCAGTACCAGGACCTGATGAGGATGTAGCTACCATATCTGTTGAAGCAGCAAGGAATGCTGTTAAGAGGGCACAAATTGATTCAACCGATATTGGTGCTATCTATGTAGGTTCCGAGTCACACCCTTACGCAGTCAAACCAACTGGTACAATTGTTGCCGAGGCAATAGGCTGCTCACATGAAATGACGTGTGCAGATTATGAATTCGCATGCAAGGCAGGTACAGCAGCCATACAGACTACAATGGGTCTCGTGTCATCAAAGATGATCAAGATAGGTCTAGCAATCGGATCAGATACAGCACAGGGTAGACCTGGAGACGCACTGGAATATTCTGCGGCTGCAGGTGGAGCAGCATTCTTGATTGGAATGAAGAACGTAATTGCTACCATTAATGAAACGGTATCATTCACAACTGACACTCCGGACTTCTGGAGACGTGAAGGTGAAGATTATCCAAGTCACGGTGCGAGATTCACTGGCGAGCCCGCTTATTTCAGACATGTTGGTGAGGGAGCGAAGTTACTATTCAAGAAGACAAAAACAACAGTCGACGATTACGATTACTTTGTCTTCCATATGCCAAATGGTAAGTTCCCAATCGCAATGGGAAGACAGCTCAATGTCCCACCGGAGAAGCTGGAAGAGAGTCTTGTTGTGCGCCAGATAGGAAATACATACTCTGGTTCAGCTATGATTGGACTTGCGAGACTTCTAGATATTGCCAAACCAGGTGAAAAGATATTCATGGTTGCATATGGCTCCGGAGCAGGGAGTGACGCGTTCTCAATAACTGTTGAGGATGCCATTGAGAAACGACGTGGAGAAGTTCCAACCGTTGACGATTACATTGAACGAAAGACGTACGTTGATTACGCAACATATGCAAAGTATCGACGCAAGATCAAGGGGTAAGGAGGTATCACAATGAGCAATAGAGTAGCTATTATCGGAGTTGGGATGTGCAAGTTTGGTGAACTGTGGGACAGGAATCTTAGAGATATCTCTCTTGAGGCAGGAATGTATACTATCTTTGATTCTGGTGTCAGGGGAGCGGACATTGATGGATTAGTTATCGGAAACATGAGTGCAGGTAGGTTCACAGGACAAGAACACCTTGGTGCACAGGCAGTGGATATGGGCGGACTTGGTGACATGCCTGCGTATAGTGTCGAGGCCGCATGTGCAAGTGGTGGAGCAGCAGTAAGACAGGCATACATGGCTATCAAGTCAGGAGAGCACGACATGATGCTAGTGATTGGTGCAGAGAAAATGAGTGATGTGAATCAAACAGAGGCGATGAACACAATCTCTGTTGCTGCAGACTGGGAATGGGAAGGAATGTTTGGAGCAACATTTCCAGCACTCTATGGATTCATGGCCCGACGGCACATGCACGAGTTCGGGACAACTGAAGAACAACTAGCTATGCCCACAGTGAAGAATCACGCAAATGCTGCGAACAACGAATGGGCTCAGTTCCAGAGACCAGTTCCTATAGGAGTTGTAATGGGTTCAGGTTTGCTTGCAGATCCTCTGAGAGTGCTTCACTCTGCACCAGTAACTGATGGTGCAGCAGCCTTGGTGATGTGTAGAGAGGACCTCGCATCGAAATATTCTGATACACCAGTCTTTATTGAATCGTCAGAGCAATCTGGGGACACATTGGCGCTACATGATAGACCATCAATCACAACAATGAATGCTGTGGTAAAATCAACAAGATCTGCACTCAAAGAGGCAGGACTTGAACTCAAGGACATTGACGTTCTTGAACTTCACGACAGTTTCTCAATCGGAGAGATAATCCTGACAGAAGATGTCGGTATTGCTAAGAAGGGAGAGGGCGGAAAGGCTGTTGAAGAGGGTATCACTGAGATTGGAGGAAAATTCCCTGTCAACACCTCGGGGGGACTCAAAGCAAGAGGACATCCAATTGGTGCAACAGGTGTAGCACAGATTGTTGAGCTAGCCCTGCAGCTCCGTGGTGATGCTGATAAGCGTCAAGTCGATGGTGCGGAGAAAGGACTTGCAGTTAATATAGGAGGAACAGGTGCAACATCTATTGTGCACATTCTAGGGAGATGATCAAAGATGGCAGAACAAGGAGTAGCACAAGTCTGGAGACGCATCAGATCCATCTACAACATTCTGGGAAACAAATGTGAAACATGTAGCTCACACTACTTCCCTCCCAGACCCGTCTGTCCAGAATGCAGAAGAAAGGGAAAGCTTGTTGACTATCAGTTCAAGGGGCTTGGATCAATCTATTCATTTGCTATTGTTCGTCAGGCTCCTGACGATTTCAAAAGACAGATCCCATATGTGATTGCTCAGGTTGAGCTTGATGAAGGAACTAGACTCACAGCTCAGATTGTTAACGTTGATCCGGAGGATGTGAAGATAGGTATGCGGGTCCGAGCCTGTTTCCGTAAGATTAAGGAGTTCGGACAAAGTGGAGTCATTGTGTATGGTTACAAGTTTGAGCCAACAATGAAAGTAACTGGTCATGAGGATTAGACTCTGAGATTAACCTAAGGAGCTCTGGTAGCTCTAAAGGTGAGTGGGATTGATTTAACTGTAAAGAATGATAGTCAGTGGAAGGTAGAACACACATGACTTTTGAAACAGCCTTTACGATGGATAGCTCCAGTATCAAATATGGTCCGGGTGCTACCAAAGAAGTAGGCTATGATATGAAAAAACTTGGCGCAAGCCGAATATTGGTTGTTACCGACCCAAACATCGCTGAAAGTGAACCAGTAGAAGTTACCCTTGAAGCTTTAAGAGATGAGGGTTTAGAGGCAGTATTGTTTGATGGAGTTCGAGTTGAACCTACTGATGGGTCCCTAAAAGAGGCAATTAGATTCGCAGTAAAAGGAAACTTCGATGGATTTCTTGGAGTTGGTGGTGGATCGAGTATGGATACCGCCAAAGTTGCGAATCTGTATTCTACTCATCCAGCTGATTTTCTTGATTACGTTAATCGACCAATTGGTAAAGGAAAACCCATTCCTGGACCATTAAAACCCATGATTGCTATTCCAACCACAGCAGGGACAGGAAGCGAAACAACAGGAGTAGCTATTTTTGATTTAGAGAAAATGCATGCAAAAACAGGAATTGCACATCGAGCATTACGGCCAAACATGGGAATTATAGATCCGAATAACACCAGAACAGTACCCAAGATCATCACTGCGTCTTGCGGGTTTGACGTTCTTTGTCATGCGTTGGAATCAATAACAGCACTTCCCTACAATAATCGCCCCACTCCAGAAAGCCCTGATCTAAGACCAGCGTATCAAGGTGCTAACCCGATCAGTCACTTATGGGCCTCTAAAGCAATAGAGATGGTTTCTAAGAACATCATACGTGTAGTTCAAAACTCTGATGACGATGAGGCTCGATCAAATATGATTCTAGCATCAACATATGCAGGTATAGGATTTGGAAATGCTGGTGTACATCTGGCTCATGGAATGTCGTATCCTGTATCTGGAATGGTCAAAGAATATGTTCCTGAAGGAATTAAATCAGAACACCCAATAATTCCCCATGGAATGAGTGTCGTTCTCGTTTCTCCCGCTGTATTCCGTTTTACATCAGAGATTAATCCTGAATTACATCTGTATGCTGCCGAATTGATGGGTGTATATACGTCTGGAGCAGATCCGAAAGATGCCGGTGAAATTCTCGCGGGTAAAATCATTGAGTTAATGAAAGCTACTGGAATACCCAATGGTCTTACTGCTGTTGGATTTGGTAAAAGTGATGTTGAAAATCTAGTTCAAGGTACTTTACCTCAACATCGAGTGACCAAATTATCTCCTCGACCAGCTAATACTGAAGATTTGAGAGAGTTGTTTGAAGAATCGATGGTAATTTGGTAACAGACCTAATCCTAGACATTCAACTCTGTGATTGACCCAGTTGCAGGTAGGGCTACGTTCCTTATGACCGTAGGCCCTATCTTCACTTCGTTTTTGATTGAGTCGTGTATATGTCCATGAATGATATGACTTGGCGGATTCTTCTCAATTGCTTTTGATATCCACCAAGAGAACTCTGTTGAGTATACCTCCTTTAGTGGACTGAAGTGCATCAAGAGAACCACATAATCTGCATATTGCGAGGATGACTGTAGAAGACCTGAAAGACGGTGTGAGCGAGCTTCAAACTTTGTACGCATCTCATTGACTGAATTTGACTGAGGATTTGCTGCAGACATTCCAATAATAGAAATCCGAACTCCAGAAATGTTGATTGTCCATCCTTTCTCATCGAGGATTGTAATCCTGTCCTTTGTAGATAGCCGGATTTCGTCATGGCAATCCTGTGGTTCCTCGTTCCCAAAGCATGCTACAACTGGAAAGCCTGAACCCAGTTGTGATTCAACAGCGTCTAGGACTTTGGGGTATTCATTAGCCTTGCCTCGATTGATCATGTCCCCTGCAAACAGGAAGAGATCAGGCGTTTCACACCTCGTAAGTGCAGCTCTGAACTCATTCAGAAACCTTGGGCTATGAACATCTGCAACAGCAGCTACCTTAATGGGATTCATTGTCAGACCTTCAGCCCATTTCTCTGTCCCAGACATTCAACTCTGTGATTGATCCAACGGCTGGAAAGGAAACGTTCCTAACGATTGCGGTTCCTATAGCCACTTCATGTCTGGTTGAATTATGAACATGGCCGTGGATGACTAGGTCTGGTTGATGTTCAACAACCACTCTGTAGAACTTCCTACTTCCTAACCAAGAGAACGCCTTGGTGTCCTCACCCTCACAGGTTTCTAGACAAGGGCTATAGTGCATCAGGAGAATCCTATGGTCCACCTTGTCCTTCATTTTCTTCAGGAGGGAAGCAGCTCTCTTTGCCCTTCTCTTAAACACTCCTTTCACACTAGGGATATTTCTTCGTTGCCAGCTTGTTGCTTTATCGAGAGACCCCTGTGTTCCTACAATGCCAACCTTCAAGCTGTTGGTCTCCAAAATCGTTGATTTCTCATCAAGGAAAATCATCCGGTCTCCGACAATAGAAATGATTTCTTTCCGAACCTCACTGTATTCTTCATTACCAAAACAACCAATGACTGGAAAATCAGCACCTAACACCTTTTCAATAGTGTCTAGTACATTCGTGTACTCCTCTGCGTTTCCGCGATTTATCATATCCCCTGCAAGCAAGAACACATCTGGTTGCTCGTGTTGAGCAAGAGATTCTGCAAACTCGTCGAGGTACCTTGGGCTATGAACATCTGCGACTGCTAGTATTCTCACCATTGCCACTTATCAGTATGATATGATTTAGTGGTTAAACGAGGATATTAAATGTTCCAAATGGTTGAAGGATTGGTGTGAAATAGATGCCTGGTACCTGGGGTCTCAACTTGTTCGACCGGTTTCATATCGGCCATCAAGTCATGGTTGACAGACTTTCAGAGATGCCAGATCCTGTCGCTTGCGTAACTGGAGGGGAACTAGTCGGTTCAGGGCTTGAACTAGAAACACTCATCCAACCAATTGAGCTTCGTGAAAAGAACCTGAGAAGATACATTCAGAGTGTAAGACTTGATGATGTGGTTTCAGTGCAATCAGTCAGCAAGGTTGATGATCTGCTGTCAATCAAGGGAGATACTACCTTTGTGATGTATGAAGGGCCCTGTTGTACTGAGATTGAATCAGGTGCATTGAACATTCGAAAAGAGAAAATGGCAGTCAATGACAAAATAGAGTACCTGAAACCTGTGCGTGCACACGATGGTGGAAAGCTGGCTTCAGCTAGAATTAGGCTAGGAGAAATTGATAGGGAGGGGCGCCGCTTACGTGGTACCGAAGAACCTCCGCGCGAACTCCAACTCGAGGGGAGGGCGGGTTTGAAGACTCCAAAAGGGGAGGTGTTTGCTGAGAAGGATGGTCCTCCTGAGAAGCGTGTTGTAAGTAAGATTCGAGAGGAATTACCAGATTGTGTTATCGCGGTTGGAGATGTCACAACAAGCACATTACTGAAGGAGGGATACACGCCCAGAGTAATGATTGTGGATGGAATAACCAAGAGAGGTCCTTTCGAGGAACAATTTACCGCAGAACGAGTCTACACTATATTCAATCCGCAAGCTGTTATCTACCCTGAAGCATGGTCAGTCATTGACACTGCTATTCAAGATGATGAAAACTCCCTGATTTTGGTGGAGGGTGAAGAAGACCTGATGGGATTTCCAGCTGTTCTTCTTGCACCTGATAATTCAGTCGTTCTCTATGGTCAGCCCGATGTTGGAATCGTCTGGATTCCAGTGAATGATGAGAATAGAAAGATTGCTAGGGGCCTACTTGAAGAGATGCAAATTATTAATTCGTAGGATAGGTTGTCCTATTAGAGATCAAACGCTTTGTGTATATTTTCAATGCAGTCAGTTGCTACAATATGATTGCCTCGTTCATCGAAAGCAATTTCTCCAGCCATTCCAGAAACGAAGGCTGCTGCATTCGCAGCCCGAAACGCTGGCAGGTCAGTCGCTAGCAGTGCAGCTACAATTCCAGTCAAGACATCACCAGTCCCCCCGACAGTCATCGCAGGAACTCCAGTCCTATTCAATTTGAATTGTCCAGTAGGAGTGGCTATAACATCAACTGGGCCCTTTAGCAGTACGACCGAGTTGTATTTCTTCGCACAAGCGGTTGCTTGGTCCACTCTATTAGGCAGAAGTGTATCATCACCTAGATTTTCATCCATGAGGATGGACAGCTCACCCCAGTGAGGAGTCAATACTGTCAAATCAGGATTAAGTTTGAGCTCAGATGAGGCTAGAGCCTTGAGACCATCAGCATCAATAACTAGTGGGCTTTTCATTTTTACGAGATTCTCAACAATAGCGGTCACTGCCAACTTAGTCTGTTGCTCAAGCCCCAGACCAGGACCCAAAGCAACGACGTTGTTGTTTGTTGCATATTCAATGACTGTTTCTACTGTTTCTTGAAGCAAAACCTGAGTCCCAAGGCTAGTCACCATCAAGTTGGGACTGTACGATCTTATGGCTGAAACAACAGGTTCTGGAGCTAACACACTCACAAGGTCGGCTCCTGTCCTTAAGGCTGCCATCCCTGCAAGGGCGGGTGCTCCTGAATAGACATCACTCCCTCCAACCACGAGGATACGACCATAGTCCCCTTTCTTTGAATGGAGGTCACGTAGCTGTTTGAAGGGTTTCAGGTCACCAGGTCCGCAGGTATGCTTTGCCTCTTTTGGAATTCCAATCGAAACAATGTGGAGTTTCCCAACGAATTCCTTTGCTTTTTTCATTCCAATTTTTGGAGCGTGAAGTGCTATGGTATGGTCGGCTTTTACTGCAGCTCCATGGACTTTGCCAGTTTCCGAGTCGATACCGCTTGGGACATCGATAGCATATTTCACAGCACTGGATTTGTTGAACATCTTTACAGCTGTGAGTAAAGGCTCTCTGAGTTTGGAGCGAAGTCCAAATCCCATTATCCCATCGACTAGAATGTCAGCATCTTTGAGGGCTCTGCAGGATTTCACAGCTGATTCAGTAACAATTTCTGCACTCAAGATGTCATGAAGGTTGCGAAGAATCTCCCAGTTATGGATCGCATCTTTATTCCTGATTAGCGCTTCATCACCAAGGAGGTAGACATCAACTTCAGCTCCCTCTTCGTCAAGATATCTTGCTGCGACAAAACCATCCCCTCCATTCCCGCCCAGACCACATATAATCGCTATGTGTTTTCCAGCAACCTTGGAGGTTTTTGTGATAACTCGAGCAACCTCTCTCCCTGCATTCTGCATTAGCATACTATGAGTGACACCGAGATATTCTGCATTCAACTCAAGGATTCGCATATCTTCAGTGGTAATGGGTTCTTTTTCCATTGCTTCGTTCCCTCCAGAGGAGAGTGGATTTGAAATGCGTGCGCCCCTATATCAATTCATTTCTTAGGGGGAGTAGCAAGATTCATTGTGAGGTATGGTATCCTTAGCGATGATGAATCGTTATTATACAGACACTCTCGCTGCAAGAAATTTGGAACGGTGTTATGAAATCGCTCCGAAACGCATTCGTCAATATCTTGAAGCTGAGGTTGATTTCGTTAAAAGAATCCTAAGACCGTCAGACAAAGTGGTTGAATTGGGATGTGGGTATGGTCGTGTCTTGAAGGAGTTTCAGGAAGTCACTCCCACTATTGTAGGTCTAGATACCTCCTATGGAAGTCTTCTCTATGGAAAACCAAATTTGGGGGAGTCGTCAGAAGCTCAGCTCGCACAGATGGACGCTGGAATGACAGCACTAAAGGATGATTCGTTTGATGTCGTTATCTGTATCCAGAATGGAATATCTGCATTCAAAGTGGATCCGGTAGTTTTGGTTAGAGAGAGTCTGAGAATCGCAGTTCCTGGAGGCAAATGTCTGTTTTCAACCTACTCTGAGAAGATATGGGAAGATAGATTGAACTGGTTTGAACTCCAAGCTCAAGAGAATCTCTTGGGAGATATTGACAGAGATAAAACAAAGAGAGGGACTATTGTATGCAAGGATGGTTTTATAGCAACCACCTTCTCAAAGGAAGATTTTCGTAAGATTGCTCGTAAGTTGGGAGTTTCTTGTGAGATAAAAGAAGTTGATTCCTCTAGCCTATTCGGAATTTTCTCCTAGATTTTTGCAACCTTTCACAATGCTTTTATGACGCCTATTGGCGAGGCGAGTTCATGCTCGAACCTTCCTCTGCAGAGTTACTACAACATCAAGTGATTCCAATGCTTCAGGAGATTCAGGAGCAATTTGGATACATTCCTTGTGAGGCTGTTAACTGGCTTGCTGAGAAGCTCAAGATCAGTAAACAAGAGATCTATGGAGTAGCAACCTTCTACAATCACTTCAGACTCAATCCACCTGGTAAACATGAAATCAAAGTGTGTCTTGGAACAGCATGTCATGTTGGTGGTGGAGAGAAGCTTCTCGATACTATTGCGGAAAAGCTTAGTATCAATCCTGGTGAAACAACGCTTGATGGGAAATTCAGTCTAGAAAGAGTTGCGTGTGTTGGAGCCTGTGCTTTATCTCCCGCAGTCGTTCTTGATGGTGAGGTTCATGGCAGGATGACCCAAAGGTCACTCAAACGACTTCTGGATAAGGTCCAGAAAGAGGATTGATTCTCATGGCTGAACAGGACAAAATCGAAGTTCTTGTCTGTCTCGGAACTGGTTGCGAGTCAGCCAAATCAGACGTGTTGTTTGACGCACTCGAGGAACAGGTCAAGAAACGCAAACTTGGAGAGAAGGTTGAGGTCAAAAGAATTGGGTGCCATGGTCTCTGTGAACAGGCTCCAGTCATTGCGATTGAACCAGAGGGGCTTTTCTATTGTCAGGTCAAACCTGATGACATTGAAGAAATCGTTGAATCACACTTTGTCAATGGCAAACCTGTTGAGGCGTTGTTTTACGAGACCCCCACTGGAGAGAGGATTCCGAAATACGAAGATATTCCATTCTACAGCAAACAACATAGAATAGTCTTGAAAAACTCAGGTCATATTGATCCAGCAAGCATTGATGATTACATCGCTGCTGGTGGTTACAAGGGTCTTGAACGAGCATTGAAAGAGATGACTCCTGAAGAAGTCGTTGAAGAGGTTCTTCAGTCAGGACTGAGAGGTAGAGGTGGAGCAGGCTTTCCAGCAGGTCTGAAGTGGAAGTTGGGAAGAAATGCTCCTGGTGATAAGAAATATGCAATCTGCAATGCTGACGAAGGAGACCCAGGTGCTTTCATGGATGGCTCTATCTTAACAGCAGACCCACATTCCGTCTTGGAAGGTCTTTCAATATGTGCTTATGCAATTGGTGCAGATGAGGCATACGTATACGTGCGACATGAGTATCCATCATCTGTTGCGGCATTGAAGAAAGCACTCAAAGACTCCTACAAGAGAGGCTATCTTGGAAAGGGAATCATGGACACTGAGTATGATTTAGAGATTCACCTAATGGAGGGTGCAGGAGCTTTTGTTTGTGGAGAAGAAACCGCACTCATGGCATCAATCGAAGGCAAGAGAGGAATGCCGAGACCTCGACCTCCATTTCCAACTGAGTCGGGTCTCTGGGGAAAACCCACAGTAATCAACAATGTCAAGTCCCTAGCAAATGCTTCAATCATCCTTCGGGAAGGTTGGGAGTGGTTCAAATCAATCGGTACTGAGGGTTCATCAGGCACAGCAATCTTCTCCCTGACTGGTAAGGTCAAAAACACAGGACTTGTCGAAGTACCAATGGGAGCTACTCTTCGTAACATCATCTTTGATGTTGGCGGAGGAGTCAAGGAAGACCGTACATTCAAAGCAGTCCAAACTGGGGGCCCAGCAGGTGGTTGTCTTCCTGCAGAGAAACTTGACTTACCTGTAGACTTTGACTCACTGAAAGATGCTGGAGCAATCATGGGCTCCGGCGGTATGATAGTAATGGATGAAACGACATGCATGGTGGATGTCGCAAGATACTTTCTTTCATTCACACAGCAAGAGTCGTGTGGGAAGTGTACTCCCTGTAGGATGGGAACTCTACAGATGTTGAGAATTCTTGACAAGATTAGAGAGGGAAGGGGTGAGGAAGGAGATATTGAGAAGCTCCTCGAGCTCTGTGATACTGTTGTCAATGGGTCATTGTGTGGACTGGGTCAGAATGCGCCAAATCCGGTACTCACTACAATAGAGTACTTCAGAGATGAATATGAGGTACACATCAAAAATAAGGTCTGTCCATCCATGGTCTGTCGCGATTTAGTGAAATTCACTATTGATCCAGACAAGTGTATTGCTTGTACTGCCTGTAAGAGAATCTGTCCAACTGGTGCAGTACAAGGAGAGAGAGATGTCATTCACACAATAGACCAGGACCTCTGCATAAAATGTGGAGCCTGTTTCGAGGTCTGTCCGCCAAAGGCTGATGCAGTCTTGAAAGTGCCAGCATTTGGTAAGTCAAATGGAGGTGCTCACTGATGCCTATAATTTACATTGATGGTAAGAAAATCGAGTTTGACGGAAAGGGTGAGTCAATACTCGATGTGGCTCGAGCTGCTGGAATCTACATCCCAACATTGTGCGACCATGACGAGCTTGAGTCATACGGTGGTTGCAGACTCTGCATCGTTCAGGTTGAAGGAATGAGAGGTTTCCCACCAGCATGCACGACTGCTGCTAAAGATGGTATGAAGGTCACGACCTCAACTGATGACCTTATGGAGCTAAAACGAAACATCCTGCAACTCCTATTAATGGAGCACCCGAGTGCATGTATTATCTGTGAGGAAACTGAGAGATGCACTGAGTATCGACCTCAGCCATACAAGTCAGGAAGTGTCACAGGCTGTACCACTTGTCCAAACAGGTATATCTGCGATCTTCGCAGTGTTGTTGAGAATCTCGGTATCAAAGAACTCGACTATGAACCGCAGTACAAGAAGGTCCCTGTCGAGAGGAATGATCCCTTCTTTGATCGAGACTACAATCTCTGTATCCTATGTGCTAGGTGTATCAGGGTCTGCGATGATGTAAGAGGAACCTCAGCAATCACATTCGCCAATAGAGGACATGAAACAAGGGTCGACACTGCATTTGGTGGGTCGCACATAGACAGTGGATGCTGGTTCTGTGGAGCATGTATTGATGTTTGTCCCACTGGTTCACTCTACCCAAGACTCACAAAGTGGACAGGAGCACCAGACTCAGTAGAGGAAACGACTTGCACACTCTGTGGAATGGGTTGTCAAGTAGAGTTCGACTTGAAGTGGGAGAGGATTATGAGCTCCCGGCCAGGAAAACCTGAGAGTCTGCCCAACAATCACCACATGTGTGTCTTGGGAAGGTTCTGTATTCCATCTCTCGTAAACGCTCCTGATAGGATTAAAATGCCATTCCTCTTGAGGAATGGTGAACACATACCAATCTCTTGGGAAGCAGCCACTGAAGAGGTGGCTAGAGTGCTCTCAGAGGCAGACCCAGAGAAGATTGGTTTCATTGGAAGTCCTAGCCTAAGTACTGAGTCAGCATATACCTTAACGAAACTTGCACGAGTCGCAGTCAAGAGCTCTAACATTGATTTCAGAGGTTCAGACTTCCCAGCACTCATTCACAAGGAACTAGCCGTCGCAGAGGACTTTATGAGAATTAGAACTCTTGATTATCTCAATGAAGTCGATTGGATCATCTCAGTGGGAGGTGACTTCGTCAAGAACCATCAGGTAGTGGCGAAGATTGTCTACAAAGAAGTCAGAGAGGGCACACCATTAATCGTTCTAGGAGAGGTTGGTCAGAACCTCCAGAGGTGGGCCACAGAGTATGTTGCTCTAGCTCCAAAGAATTTCGGGAAAGTTCTCTCAAAACTTGCAGAAAGTGATAACAAACTACCTGGAGTTGACTCATCACAGGCTGAACGAATGGTAAAGATCACACAGAACGGTAAAGGCGCAATTCTTGTGGGATCACGTATTTTCGAATCATCTCAACCTGGTGAAGTGCTTCGTGCATTGGTCAGAGTCGCTGGTGATGATGGCGCAATATTCCCACTCTATCCTCTGGGTAATGAAGCAGGTGTCATCAAGGCGGGACTTCGTCCAGAACTACTGCCTGGACCAACATCTGTCACGGAAAAGGATGCAAGATTACAGGTTGAGAAGACTTGGGGAGGAGGGAATGTTGCTGATGGTCTAGACATATCTGAGATGCGTCAGAAGGCCAAGAAGGGAGACCTGGATGTCCTCTACATTACCGACGGTTCAGTCCCACTTGATGAATTTGAGAAAGTTCCAATAATCATTTACCAGTCACCATATCCATCTGATTGGGTCGACAAGGCAACCGTTATTCTTCCATCAACAACATTTGTCGAAGAGAACGGGACATTCGTCAACCTTGAATTGAGGACTCTGAATCTTGTATCACTCGCCAAAGCTCCTGGGACAGCAAAAGAAGACTGGAATATATTCACAGAGATTGGCAACAAAATACTAGGCAAAGGATTTGGATTTGTCAAGGCAAGTGATGTGTGGGATGAACTCTCTCGTTTCACGAGAAATATCGAGGTTGGAGGTCAGGCTCAAAGAGCTTCATGGAAACCAGCAACCACAGATGAGAGCGAGTGGAATCCGAAGTACCGTGGAGCCACCATTGCAAATCGTATTGAGGACTTAGCGAACTTCATGGAGAAGCTACCTGAACGTGATACCACACCTTCAAAGCTAAGTCTTGAGGAGCTGGTGAAACACGTCGAGAAAGAACGCAAGCGTAAATCGCAGGAGGTTGTCTGAAATGGCAGGCAAGGTTCTCATTAATGAACAGGTTGTTCCCAACGTACATAGACTCGTACTTGAAGCACCGAGAATCGCACAACGTGCGCAGCCAGGGCAGTTCATTATGATCATCCCCGATGCGGAAGGAGAGCGTGTTCCATTCACTCTCTCAGATTGGGACACTGAGGCTGGAACAATCACGATCTTCTATCAAGAGGCAGGGGTCTCCACTATGAAGCTCACAGCAATGAAGCCTGGAGAGAGTGTCAACGTTGTTGTGGGGCCTCTCGGTAGACCCACTAAGATAGAGAAACATGGTACTGTCCTTGTGGGTGGTGGTTGTTATGGACTTGGAGCTATATACCCCCTCGCTAAAGCATTCAAAGAAGCCGGGAACAAAGTGATCGCGATGCTCGAAGCCAGGACCACCTACATTGTCTACAATGAGGAGAAACTCCGTGAGGTCACTGACGAGATCATTGTTGTCACTGCAGATGGCTCTCGAGGTGTCACTGGACACATCAAGGATGGAATGAAGTTCCTTGAAGAGAGGAATGAGAAGATAGACCATGCTCACTTTGTTGGATGCACTTTCATGATGATGTTGTCAGCTGAGGCAACCAAACCCTATGGCATTCCAACAGTTGTAAGTCTGAACACACTGATGGTCGATGGAACTGGAATGTGTGGGGTTTGTCGTGTCCTTGTTGATGGTCAAACAAAGTTTGCGTGCGTTGACGGACCCGATTTCGATGGGCACTTAGTTGATTGGGACCTGGTTTTTGCTAGAAAGAGAGCATATGAGGGTGAAGAGAACCTCGCGTACCAGTTCTATAAATGCAAGAGAGACGGGGCAATCTTGGAATCTACAAAGACACAGGAGGCGGTCTAGATGAGCAAGAGATCAGACGGTCTGACGCCGAAAGAGAGAATGGCAATTCCGAGAGCTAAGATGCCAGAACAGAATCCAGATGCTCGTGCATCTAACTTCGAGGAAGTCCCACTAGGACTAACTCCTGAACAGGCCATGGAGGAAGCAAAGAGATGTCTGGATTGTAGAAAGCAGCCCTGTGTGGGCGGGTGTCCTGTCGGTGTCCAGATTCCTGAGTTCATCGCACTTGTTGGTGAAGGAAAGTTCGTTGAAGCTGCGCGACTCATTAAGGAAACTAATGTGCTACCTGCTGTGACAGGACGAGTTTGTCCACAGGAAAGTCAATGCGAAGGTGTCTGTACGCTAACTAAGAGATACGGTGGGGTTTCCATAGGTGCTCTGGAGAGGTTTGTAGCCGATTACGAGAGAGATAATCACTTAGTTGAGATTCCTCCAAAGCCAAAACAGACTGGCAAGAAAGTTGCCGTGATTGGTTCAGGTCCCTCAGGACTGACGGTTGCCGGTGACCTGATTCTCGAAGGTCACGAGGTCACAATTTTTGAAGCTCTTCATGAGGCAGGAGGTGTTCTCGTCTATGGTATCCCTGAGTTCAGACTACCAAAGGAGATAGTCCGTGCAGAGGTTGACTATCTTGCTAAACAAGGAGTCGATATCCAACTTAACGCAGTAGTAGGCATGTCAATTTCAATGGAAGAACTCCTAGAGGAGTATGATGCTGTCTATATCGGTGTAGGTGCAGGACTACCAACATTCATGAGAATTGAGGGTGAAGAGCTGAATGGTGTGTTCTCGGCTAATGAATATCTGACTAGATCCAATCTAATGAAAGGATATCTGTTTCCAGACTATGACTCGCCTTTACCCCCTGGAAAACACACATGCGTTGTGGGAGGAGGAAACGTCGCAATGGATTCTGCTAGAACAGCTAAAAGACTCGGTGCAGAAGTTACCATCGTCTATCGTCGTGCACGAGAGCAACTTCCAGCAAGAGCAGATGAGGTTCATCACGCTGAAGAAGAGGGCATCAATTTTCAACTCCTTACAAATCCTGTCAGGATAATTGGACGGGATGGCAAAGTCGCTGGAATGGAATGCATCAGAATGGAACTTGGTGAACCAGATGATAGCGGAAGACGTAGACCAATTCCTATCGAAGGTTCAAATTTCGAGTTCGAATGTGACCAAGTTGTGATTTCGATTGGAGCAGGAGCTAACCCTCTACTTGTCCAGACAATGCCAGATCTTAACCTCAACCGATGGGGTTACATCGAGGTTGACAAGAACAATCGTACAAGTATTGAGAAGGTATGGGCTGGTGGCGACATCGTTACAGGCGCAGCTACAGTCATCGAGGCCATGGGAGCTGGAAGAATCGCGGCAAGATCTATTCAAGCATACCTGACCGGACAACCTCAGCCTGGAACAGAAGAAGAGCAAGAAGAAACAGAGTGATTCAGTCTACTCCACATACACTTGACGTACTTCTCTAATGACTAAGCCAGGTAAATCTTTCACCGACTTGATTGGATACACATTTGCACCTGCTTCTTCAAGAGATCTATGTGTCATTGTCTTCCTTTTGCCGCTACTACCAATATGGAAAAGAAACAGCTTGTGACCCTTCTTTGTGAGTGACCGAATCGACTCAACAAACTTGTCCCAGTTGGCAATCTCAGCATCCGTCATCATCAAGACCATGACGTTTGACTCAGCTGAGTCGCAAGCCTTAGCAATCTTCTTGATGGGTACAACTGTACCTCCACCCTGATAGGCGAGTAGGATACGCTCAGCTTCAGCTTTTGGGGTTGACCATTTGCTTGATCTACTACCACTCGAGAAATTGATCGCAGCTACCCGAGACCCCCTTCGCAATGCTACATCCATGGCCGCAAAAGCAGCTACCAGTGCGGTATGATAAGAACCTCTGACAGTTTTGGAGGACATCCCCCATGTCATCGAGCCACTAGAGTCAATCACGAGAAGCATGTCGGGAAGTGATTTGGATTGCTCCAATCCCTCAGACATCACCTTCATCCACTTACGCGTTGACATATTTGGGATGAGTACGGGAAACGCCTGAAGAGACTGTACGATATCTAACTCTTCCATGGGATTACCCATCCTCCATACCTGAGGGGTGAGTGGAGCAAGACCAGAGAATTTCTTCTCTTCAACATCAAATCTCAACAATCCTTTAGCCTTGGCTCTGTACCAGAATTGTATCCATGATTCTCGAGGATTCCCATATCCAGCAGTGAGATACACACCCTCCAAGTCCTCTAGATTCCCTCCACGTTGTTCGACCTCCACTGCAAGGTCTTCCATCTCAGCTTCCAAGTCAGAGGGAGCGTCCTTCTGCATACACCTTCGAGCCATGTCACCATTTCTGACCTCTATTGGACTCCCCATAATGGTGTCAACATCAAGAGGGACCATGATAGTTTTGACACCGCCATCATCTACTCCTTCGGTTTCCTTTCCTCCTTTAGCCTTATCAACACCTGGTAGTTGCTCGTTTTCATCCTCAGGCATCCACTTTGCAATGATCTCCGCAATCTTCTCACATGCCTTTGGCCATCGTTTCTCATTGTCAATCGACTTGCGAGCTATGTCAGCAATTGTAGTTGCTACCTCAGAGGTTGATTCATCAATCTTAGCTAAGGCAGGGATAGGAAATCCCCACATAGCGCGATAGGATGCAACAATCAATGTCCAGAGAGGACTGTGTTCTTTCACCCTCATTGCAGAATCATGGATTGACTCATTGATTCGATTATGTGTCAAGGAAGGATATCGCTTCAGAAGTTTGGAGTCAACAACAAGGTCGGCAAACAAGTTGCACACGAACATTGCTGTTGCATCGTTTACTTTCTTTCGGGCAGCAGCAAACATCAGTCCATTGGTGACTCCATCATAGGGACACAGAAGGTAGTGTTGGATCTCGTGGTGGCACACAGATCTCAGATATGGCTCAGCCTCGTTTGCATCCATATGAAGAGGGACACCTGCAACATTGAGATGAACTGTCCAGTTCTCAGAGTCAATGTAGAAGAAACTGGCTGCCTCAATCACATTCTCAATCTCTGGTTCAGGAAGGGGTGGATGATAGAAATCGATGAGAGCCTGTCGCCACGATCGTTGAGCCACTTCAATGAGTCCATGGTCTTCAGGTGATTTTGTCGAAGTTCTCCACAATGAAGATTATCCCCCAATTTGCTGCTCGATTTCTTTCTTCAGTTTCATCGCATCAGTCCCTCCAGATATCTCAAGAAACACTGCAGAGTCTGGAGAGTCACCAGTAGTGTAAATGACAACAGTGAGACCATCAGTTCTCACAATCTTTCTCTTTGGAGGTGTGAGGGTTTCTTTCAGGATACTGGTTAGTTTTGGATATTGCAGACTGATTGTTGTCCAGAGATCCTGCCATTGCTCAAAGGTGATGGCAAATTGGGTCAGTGTGAGTCTATGGAGAGCATCGGACACCTGTTTGAGAAGCATACTCCTGTTAGGGAACTCTGTGTCCGCAAGCAAGTCATCATACACCTTAGTCAGTTCTTCGACATTCCGATCTTTAATCCCCTTCTCAATATTCTTCACAGTCTTGGTATAGCCAGATCTTCTCAATTCCTTTGCAAATGCAGTGTAGTCCAAACGGACAAGAAGGTCACTCTTTGCCATCTCCTTGAGTTCACCCATTGCATCTTTTGCGTCCTTACCCTGCTTCAGCCTCTCCATGATAGCGATTGCGGGAGCACGCTGTGCAAATCTAGATGAAGCAAGCTCAACAAGATGCTTCGTGTAAGCATAGACATCACCATAATAGGGAGAGCGTTCGAGTTCATCTCTCACTAGTCGAGTACGATGCCAGAAGACAAGGGGAGCAAGAGATTTGATGATCTCTACGCTAACTTCCTGTGCGCCTACAAGCCAGGCAGCAGCCTTGGAGTATCTGTTGAGGTCTTTGGCTGCACGCACACTCAGGGGGATTATCACTTTGTTACAGACACTCTTTACAGTGTTGAAGTGACACCCATCACAGAGACCAGTATCAACTGTTAGTCCTGAGGATTGACTCTTGTCAGCACGGATGCATGCTCCGAACTCTCGAACAAGCGAGCGCATAAATTCAGATGCTTCGGATGAAACATGCACCTTATCAGCCAAGTTCCAGATCGTGAGAAGATTTTCTTCGGTGAGTACTGCTGGGACCTGCCAGAGCTCGTCGAATCCAAAGAGACGTTCATCGCGAGCTGCCAGGATGAGTTCCAAATCGTTCACCGTGGGCATTGTGATTGGAACTGCAAGTCCGAATCTATCTAGAAAGGGGGGACCGATTTCGAATGTTCCTGCATCAGCAGGATTCAGGGTTGCATAGAGACAGTATTCCTCGCACCGTTTGATTTCGTCGTAGTACTTCACCTCACCTTCTGCTAGAAGGGAGAGCAGAATGTTCTGGGCATGAGGCGTGAGTCTGTTTACCTCATCGATTATCTTCCAGAAGTCAGTGACAAATCGGCGCCATACAACAATCTCAACCCCTTCCTTCATCAAAGGACCAGGTTTCAATGTAGCAACCATCTTCTCTTCTGTCAGTTGTGGATGCCCTCGGAGAATCCCATCCTCAATCTCTTCAAGAGACCTCCCCGTCATCATTCTTCCTAGCAGTTTTACAAGTGTGGTCTTACCGCCGCCATGACCACCCACCAAAAGCATAGCTGATCTAGGGGCAAGAGCGTTGAGGATGCATGACCCCACAATCAACGGGAATCTAGTTGTCTTAACAGACCTCCTCCTTGAACTAGGGTCATTGTACTTGATTTCAAGATCTGACGAGTGAACAAAAAGACCCCTACTCTCTACTGTGGACATAACATTCAGTACAAGCTCCCGAAGTTTCTCACTCTGACTCATTGGAACCACCTACCACGAGATATTGTCTGTCTTAACCGTTATGAACATAGCACAGAACGGCGCGGAAGTGAATCTGAATATGGAAGATTCAGAATCCGTAAGGTACAAATAACACGTACGTATGGTTCTGGCAACCTGAATAAACAGCTGGCTTCGAGTAATACTGACTCTGGTGGTTCTGATTTTGGATTTGATTAACTTCCTTGCTCTCACCGTCATCGGAATCGGAGTCGGCATCATAGCTTCATTGGTTGGAATAAGTGGAGGTGCATTTAAGACTCCGATACTGATCATAGGATTTGGAGTGATTGCTGAGATTGCTGCAGCTTCTTCCTTGATATCGGCTCTATTTGTTGCTGTGGCAAGCACTATAGGCTACTATAGACAGGATCCTAAGCTAATTGGATTCAAAATTGGTCTTCTGTTTATTTTCACAACAATCCCAGGTTCATACGTTGGTATCTTACTTAGGACTTACATTGCTGACAGAGAGATGCTTCAGTTCATCTTTGGTGTGGTTCTCTTTCCAGTTGCAGTGAAATTACTTCTTGCACTGCCACAGACTCGAGATCAGGAGAAACAAGAAATACGGGCACCACCTTTCTACCAATTGGGTGCGAAGAAAGTGCTGATCGCTGTTCTTGCAGCGTTCTTCGCAGGTGTACTGGCAGGTTTCATAGGTCTGGGCGGGGGTACTGTCATCGTACCAGTATTGTGCATGTTACTAGAGTTTCCCATGATTGCTGCAGCTGCGACATCTATGTTCACAATGATGTTCACCTCTTCAGCGGGGACCATTATTAATTTCGCATTCATACATCAAAGTGAGTACCTGTTCACATTCCTGTTCTATGGATTAGCATTAGGGATAGGTACACTTCTTGGAGGATCCATTGGATCAAGATCTGCATACAAGGTAGAAACAGCACAACTTCAGAGGCTCTTTGGATTCCTTCTCATTTTCCCACTGGTTACGATGATGAGATTGGGACAGTTCTGGTTTGACCCAACAGGCTCAGATTACTTCTTAATCACAACTGGAAACATAATCATCTGGTTGATACTTGGAATCCCAATTTGGTTACTGGCAACACATTACATAACTCCTCGAAAAAGGAGAGAGAAACAAAGCATCACAGACGAAACATCACCATCAACTGGATGATACTCAAACCATACTTGCATAATATTGAACGGCGCGAAACTATACCTCGTTCGAAGACATAATATGCCTTCAGACGAACGACCGAGAAGCCAGCAGTCAGTGGGGTTGAAAGTTGGGCGAAGATAGAGAATTCGTTGAAACGGTGACTCTTACCACTCCAGAACAGGTTCCAACAGAGCGAGTTAGTCAGTACTCTGTTGTAAACTATGCGATGGAGTTTCTTCAATTAATAAGACGACATGATGTCCTTAAAGTCAAAATGGCAGAAAGAGGGCTGAAGTTTGGAGGACGAGTCCTACTCATAGGTCCACCAGGAACTGACTTTGATGCATTTCCACACTTTCTTGCAAGTGAAGTGCCTATCAAGATAGTCCGCTTCAAGTTAGAAGGAGTTCTTGACGAGAACAAAAGGAGTAAGGATGCACTAAGGGAGGGATTTGAGTTCGCTCGAAGGAATTCACCGACGTTGCTCTACATTGAGAAGATGGAAGCAATTGCCCCGAGGAACTCTGTCCAATCAATAGTACTCCAAGATGAAATCAGGAGTACTGGTTGGAGTGGGGAAGAAGTGATCACCATTGCGGCCACAACAAGACCTGAACAGGTTGATAGAGAGTTGCTCTCGCTGTACGACAGAACATACATCGTGGAGGGAACCTCAATTGATGACAGGATGCGTGTTCTTGAACAGGTCTTGAAAGATCGAGAAGACCTTGATGTGTCAGTTATTGCTGAACTGACTGATGGTTGGGGCTTCTCGGACGTAAACCACTTGGCAATGAGCTTATACATGCAAGAAGCTGGTGAAGGTGGAGAAATGCCAAGGGAAAAGGTCGAGGAACTCATTAAACAGAGCAGAGTTGCTGCTTTTGGTGATACAAAGTTCCTTGATGCGGTTGTGAGAAAGACTAGGGGCACTCGGCAGCCTGAATTAAGCAAGCTGAGTGAAGAGTATCCAGACGAGTTTCTGGATCAGCTCTACTTAATGGCGGTTGGTGAGGATTATGCTGAAACTCAACGTGTGATAGAGGTCCTTAACGAGGGGTTGCCTTTATCGGCTAAAGACCGTGAATTTCTTGGTCGACATCCTTTCCTACTAATCGGGTCTGCTGAGGACAGGTTGACACGTCTTCTCAGAGCCAAAAAGAGCAGCGATAGACTTCATAGAATAATGGGAAGACAATAGATGAGTGAAACTAGGGTTAATATCGAGTCAGTAAGATTGGGAAATTTCCTGTCATTCTACGCTGGAACAGTAGAATTTGACAAAGGTCTAACTGTACTTGCGGGACCTAATGGTTCAGGTAAGACCTCAATCTTCCATGCGCTGAAATTTGCCCTTGGTTCAAATCAAAGAGAGAATCGGTACAGCAAGTGGAGTGACTTCATCCGGCATGGAGCAAGTACGGCGGAGGTTGAGATATCCGTCAAGGTGAATGGCCAGAGTCGCAAGTTTCTCAGGAGAATTGATAGAGATGGCATTCCTCGAGCATACACAGATGGACGTCGAGTGAAAGCCGCAGAACACAAGCAATTGATCAATGCTCTAGGTCTTGAAACCGACAATCCACTTGTCTTCATGCCACAAGAGAGAATCAATGCAATACGAGAGATGGACCCATTTGAGGTCAGGAGACTTGTGGAGGAAGGAACGGGACTCGATATTCTTAGAGATAGGATTGGTCTTCAGGAAACCGAAGTGAGTCAAAGTCGCCAAAAACTTGAGGTGGCTCTCGCTGAGTCCAAGACTGTTGAACGAGAGCTGGAGTTACTACAGCATGATATCTTTCGTCTTGAGAAGAAGAGGGCTTTACAGACACAGGAGAGAGAGCTAGAACAGGAACTGAAATGGTCAAGTTTTGATGATCTGTCTGAAAGGATCCAACAAACAAAAGATGAGATTGAAACAAAGGAGTCTGGTTTGGTAGGAGTCCTTGAAGAACAAAGCACGATTGAAGGACAGATTTCTGAAGAGGAAGAGAATAGTACAAAACTTGAAGCCAGTATGTCAATACTCCAGACTGAAATTGGCAGGATTATTGCCAATATTGAGGAAGAAGAGAGGAACCTTGCCAAGCTCAAAGGAGATTCGAAGAAACAAATAGTGGAACTGCGGCAACTTGAAAGCAATGTAAAGGCTGAGAAACGAAAAGAAGAGAAACTCAAGGATGACCTAGAGAGAGTATCAGCTGCGCGAGAACAGTACCTAGACCAGCAAAAGACGTTGAGTGAAGAGATCAAAGGACTGGAGGAAGAGCGAACAAGAATTAGAGATGAACTTGCCGCATTTGCTGAATGGAATACAAAGAGAGCAGAAGCACATGGTCATTATAAAGCACTTCAGGCTGAGATTGAGGGCAAGGACCTCCTCATGAGGAGTCTTCGTGAAAGACTTCAGGTAGAGGAAGCTGAACTACAAGCAATAGAAAGCAAGTGGTCACATGTGTGGGATAAGATAGAGGAAACAGATGCAAAAGAGCTAGAAGGAAGGAAATCTCAACTAGAGAGAGAGATTGCATCCCTTAACGAGGAACGGTTCAGAAAAACAAGTCGAGTAGCTCAACTTCAGAAAGAGATAGACGATATCAAGGTCAGACTATCTGAAACATCCAAGCGAATCCCTGAATCTGTTAGAGACCTTAGTGAGGCGATTTCAGAGCACAATCTTGAGAGCGTTAAGGGACCCCTCATCAGTTTATTCACTGCGGATGACGAGATTTCGCCAGCTGTGGAAGGAGTCCTCGCAGGGAACCTCCCATTAGCGTTTGTCACCACAGATTTTTCTGACTATCAACTACTACTCAAACTTCGAAACAAGGAGGAAGCACCATCTCCAATTATCTTCCTAAGGGAAGAAGAAGTACAGGAGAGACCGGAGCTACCTCAGGGGGCAGGAGTTGAGGATTGGCTCTGGGACAGACTCTCGGCAGACGAAGAGATTCAGTCGCTCCTTGGTATAGTATTTGGTAATTTCGTGCTTGTCAAGAATTCACAGACTGCAGCACGACTTGCTAGCAAGCGGAATTTCAGAGTCGTCACACGAGATGGCTCAATTACAATACCAAGTGATTCACAGATAGTCAGTCATCCGAAGAGTGAGCCCTCAGGAATGGTTTCCACTGCACCACTACAGTCACGGCTGGTGAAGTTGGAAAAGGATCTAACAATAGAGCGTAGACATGTTACAGACATAATGGCGAAACTAGAAACTCTCTCGAATAGCCGAGAGGAAACATTGGAACTGATAAGCCAGATGACTCGCTGGGGTTCAACTTGGGAGCGTAGACGGAAGCTCAATGAGAGCATTCCTGAGCTTGAGGAGCGAATAGTGAGCATCGATGATGAACTGAAGACTCTACAACGAGATTATGGAAGGTCAGAGAGAAACCTCAGAAAACTAGATAATACGCAACCCCCTGAGCGCAGCAGATTGGTAGGACAGGAGTCTGCAATCAGAACAAAACACCGTCGTCTTCAGAGTGACTTGACCAAAGTGGACACAAAGGCATATGCCTCTGAGAAGGATGAGGAACTCAAGCGGCAAGAACTGAAGGGGGTCAAAGAAAGCATAACGGTACTCTCTGACAGCCTCGCCGACCTACGAGAAGAGATTAAGCAATCAAAGGATGCAACGTCGTCAATTCTTGAGAAGATAGAGATTATGCGTGAGGGTAAAGAAGAAACCAAGAAAAGGCAAACTGAGATTAGAGAAGAACTTGCAGAGGTCCGGACCACTATTAGAACACTGAGTGAAACGTTGGTTGAACTAAATCTACATGTCAAGAATCGCAGACTTGAAGTCCTGCAGTCAAAGAGACAGCTGACGAATCTTGAATATGAACTAGAGTTGATTGAACAGGAGATTCAAGGGAAGACGAAACCTGAAAGTATTCGATCTATAGATTTAGTGAGAAGAGAACTTGTGAAACTCCGACACATCTTAGATGACTATCAAGATGTTTCAGAAACAGTTGCACACACAGAGAACCAGTTGAAGGGCAGACTTGGAGAACTCGTGAAACGTGTTGCTGAGCTGGGTGAGGAACTAGAGGAAGCAGAGTCTACCGTTCGCACCATTAGAGAGCAGTACCACAATGGCATGAATGAAACACTTCGTAAGGTGGAGAAAGGAGTCAACGAGGTTCTAGGAAGAGTTCAATTCCCTGGTAGTGTGAGGTTCGAGCTTGCTCTGAGAGATGGGAGATATGGTGTTGAATTCAAGTCTCGAATCAAAACCGAGGGTTTTGGGGATATTAGTGCGGGTTCGGGTGGAGAGAGGTCTCTAATTGCCATTGGTCTGATTCTAGCCCTTCAGCGGTTCAATCCTGCACCAGTATATGTGATGGATGAGGTTGACACATTCCTTGATGCAACTAACACAGAGCTGGTCAGTCGTCTCTTTCACGATGCATCCAGACGTAGCCAGTTCATTCTACTAACACCAGCAAAGAGTACGCATTTACTGAAACATGCTGACAAGATACTGGGAGTTGTTTCACCGAATGGTGTTGAGCCTTCGGTGATCATCGAAAGTCCCAAGTTCAAAGCCCAATAGAGAGTGAGCAAAAGTGAGCGAAAACGAGAGCCTTGCCGAAAATGTCTTCAACATGGTGCAGGCCGTTCGTTCTGGTGAAATCGATCCACTTGAACTAAGATTGACTCAAGCATACAAAGACCTTCGGGATTTGGCCGCAAAAATCGACAGTAAGATAGACATAGATGAAATGCTGAACGAGATTCTCAGCACTAAAGTCGATCGAGTACACGAGCTTGCTCGAATTTTAGCAGCCCCAGAAATCTATGTAAACAGGTTGAAGGAGCTATCGATGAGAAATCTCGCTAAACTCGCGGCATCTAGACAACCTGTAGTCATTGGACATCTAGAACATGATTCACTTGGTAGTGCCCTCAGTCGAGTTGTTACATTGATTGACGCAATGTCACGTGAGCCAGTAGAGGACCCAGTTCCAAAGATTACTGAGCTTCCAAATGGGTTTGCTCTTGATACTGAAGACTCGGTCTTTCTAGAAGACCTAGATAGGTTCCTTTCAACGATTCCAAATGGAGATAGGACACAGTTCGATGATCTTGTGATGAACGAGGAGCTAGACCTGTTTCTGAAACACTTCCTCTATGTTGTAATCCTCGTTTCCAAGGGAAGATTGCATTATGACCCTGAAACTCGGGAGGTCTGGAGACCCTCAATAACTGATGAAGATATGACCTGAAAAAAGAAAGAGGTCTGCTTGATTTCTCAAGCAGAAACCTCAACAACTAATTCTTGTGAAATATCTGACTCTTCATCAACTGGTTTTGATAAACTAGCGTGAAGATTCAGCTTGGCAACAACTAAGAAACCAAGAAGTGAAACTAGTACAAGTACGAGAGCAGCACCTGTCATAGGAGGACCTGTTGCCGCGACAGTTTCCGCCCAAATCCCGCCAATAGCCATTCCAACAACTTGCAGGGCTGTGAAAGTGACACTTAGGAGTGAGAAGACACGCCCTCGAAGTTCGTCTTCAACGAGCTCTTGCATGAGAACTGTCAGGGGAATAATCAGAACAACATCTACTGCACCAATAATTACCCAAGACAGCATGGCTGTCACCAAGTCAAATGCAAGGACAAGTCCAAAGATTGCAATACCTGCCAAGAGCTCTGCTAATACTATCAGATAGAGAGGTTGGTCAATCTTCTGCTTGCGGCTGAAATATACTGCAGCGGCAGCTCCTGAAGCAGCTCCTGCACTCAGCACAAGACCAACTTGAGCTGAGCCTAGACCAAGCTCGCCCTCTAGTAATGGCATGAACAGGGCGTTCAGGATACCTGATGATACTGCGAGGAGCATAGCGAAGACGAAGAGGAATGACAGGATTGAACTACCAATGACATAGTGAGCACCTTGCTTAATCTGAGCCATCATAGACTCCTTGTCATCTATATCTCTATTCGGGATGAGATTAGTTCGGATTCCTCGAAGTGCAAGTGCAGAGAACATGAAGGCTGCAGAATTTATTGCGAATGCAAGTAAGTAGTCAGGGGCAAGGAGTGCAACCAAAATTCCACCGATTGGGGGGACAACCAACTGAACAATCTGGAATGTCATCTGAGATAGAGAGTTTGCTGCTACCAACTCATCACCTTCGACGAGATTGGGGATTGCTGCACTCCTTGCGGGAAAGAACCATGCATTTGCGGTTGCATAGAGAAATGTGAGTAAGTAAACCCAATAGATTGTGGGCATGAATGAAGGGAAGTATATTGCGAGAGGAATGAGGAGAATGGTAATTGCGCGAACGATATCAGAAGCAACCATAATCTTCTTGCGGTTCCATCGATCAATGTATACACCAATTGGACCGGCAAAAGCAACGACAGGTAATGTTTGGGCAATGGCAAGTATAGCCATGGCCATTGGAGAACCAGTCAGGTCGTAAGCATAGAACATGAGTGCAAGATATGCAATCGCTGTTCCAATGTTAGATACTAGTTGACCAGACCATAGTAATGAGAAGTCACGATGAGCAAGGACTGCTCTGAATCCTTTCGGATCATCGTTGTCCTCGAGTTCTACAGTGGTGACTACTTCAGACATCAGATCTATCTCCTAAAATATGTCCTTGCTACTGCGGTCGTGGAAACGACAGTCTTTGTCTTCTTCCAAACCCGTGGAGTTCCATCGATTTTAGCAAGTGCCAATCGAATTACCTCCGATAGGTGTAAGCGTGTGTCAGAGCAAAGGTCGAAACCTTAGCTTTTTTGTTCTTGAGCAGGTATGTTTTTCGTGAGTTAGTTGTTAGAGCCATGATATTTCACAAGAAATACTGCTCAATTTTGGTATATATAGCGGAGCCACTTTTCAGGGTCACAGATTGAAGTCACATATTGTGACTATGTAAGATTGAGGCGCCCTTTGTCAGGATGAGAAACCGAAACCCTCAGACTTTAAACAACTCAGGAGGTTGGGAGGATGTTGTGCAGAATGAACGAGTATGCCATCCTAATGAAGCTCCTAACAAGGTCAGGAGACCCCATAGGTGCAGGTGTAGATGACATGCTTGATGCACTCGGTCTTCCCGAGGATATAGGAAGGGAAATCCTATTCAGACGGTTGGGGGAGTTACACTCCAGACTTGAACCTGTAGGACTGACAATCAAACACAATCCGGTAAGCAGTGTATTCTATGTCGACACAATACACCAGTCAAAGATGAAACAAGACTCGATGCTCCCAGATAGGTTGGCTGCTACTCTTCTTATTGTAATCACACTTGCGTACCAAGAAGGGGGATGGGTTTCCTATGACCGAGTGCGAGAGTTTCGGAAGAAGAGTCTGCGAGGAGTCATGGAGGACTTGAGGGAGCTTCAGAATCAAGGATACATTGAGTTAGACCCAGCTGATAAGAGGGTGCGGTTAGGTCTTCGTGTCCCCTTTGAGATTGATTATGAGGCATTCTTTAGAGACCTTGTAGCAGAGAGAGAACAGTGACTTCGTTAGTTTTATCAAGGCAACGTCTGAGGACAACTCGGTCTGAATCATGTCACACAGACGTTCACTAAGATTCTCAAAAACGACCTGCCCGATCTGCGGTAGCAAGGAAGTTGCCCGTGATGATCACAAGGGAGACCTCCTCTGCACAAACTGCGGTCACATCATAGTCCGTACTGAAACAAGATCAGTTGGGAAATTCGATGTCGCTCAACATCTCAAGAGAAACGGAAAGATGAATTTCTCAGGTCTACAACAGGTGACGGCTGCCTCCGACGACAAACTGTTCGGTGTAATTCAGAACATGCTCAATATGGGCTTGATCACAGACATTGGTGGGCAGTACTCACTCACCAAGAAAGGACAGAGATGGTACCGTCAGAGGTTAGGGCAGGAATGGGGATACTAGCCCCTTGCGGGGCATACCCCTCACATTAGTGGACACTATTTTCTGGGAAATAGCAAATCAAGGCGCCTTCAATTTTGTGCAATATTCCGGCAAAAATAAGTTTATTAACCGACACCAAGCGGTCAACTCAGGATTCGATTCGTCGATTTCTACAAATCTTCAATCTCCCTCCTACCACGCGATAAACGTGCTGGCTCAAAAGGCTAGCGCGAACACACACACCGAATCGGATCCCATCTTCTCCTTTTTCACTCTTCAAGAATCTGAATAGATGACTTTGCGAAGCTTCTTCTAATTAGCCAATCCCTTGAATGCTTTTGCGACCATCTCTCTCTGGGATTCCATGTCCCCGACGATGTTTATACGGTCTATGTTGATTTCACCAAGACCTCTCTTTCTAGCCTCTTGTAGGACGGGCATTTTTGTAGGTTCAAAACCCACTAGATAGCCTCCAACAGCCTCGACTGCAAAAGCATCCCTTCCCACAATGAGAAGATTTGGTTGGACCGTGACTCTCTTCTTACCAAAACCTAGGTAGCAGTTGGTCGCATCCAACACTGCTAGGTCAATTCCACCGATGGCCTCATAGATGTCCAAGAGAACAGTGGTCAGTTGTTTGTGGAATCTGTGCTTCTTCACATCAGGAATCATACCAAGTAGATTCTTGATGACAAACCCGAGGTTCATGAGGTCTTCGAGACCAGCGTCCTCGTACCTTCTAGGGACATGTGTACTGATGAAGGTGTTTGGTTGTGAGAAGACCTTAGGAAGTGGAACAATCTCACCAGCAATCTCTACATCTATTGTATCCTTGTCATCCGAGAGATTGAATGGGACTACTCTATCATTGTAGCAGTCATTCCATATCTCTAATCGTTTTAGTCCTGGCCCAGCTCCACTATCAGACTCTGTTACTCGGATCTCTGGTGTCCTATCGAAAGAATCGATGACTGATTGCAGAGTCTTCACTGTGGTGCATATCCCTGTTTCAGGATTATAGATTCCAACCTTGATGATAGTCTTCTTCTCGGAGGTGTTAAGGTCATCCATGCCCTCAATGTGATCAAGTGCATGGAAGAAGGAATTGCTGTCAACCACGACGACAGTTGGTTTCATAGAAATCACCTGGGTGGCAATCAAGGGTATGCCTTTATTAAACAATACAGGATTCAGCAATAGACACGTTTTCGAAATTCGCTAATCTGTCCTTTTTTTCGTTAATTTACATGCTACATAGTCTCAAAAATACTCAGATTTCTATTAAAATATGTAACTCCGTATTTGAGATTCATCTCCATATACGGGTTATGATGATTATCGCTAATCTACTCGACGTGATTGAAATGATGAAAAAACGACCTGCGAGCAGCTATAGACCTTCTGTTAAACCATTCAGCAAGAATCAGAGAGAGTTGCTCAAAATAGGACTGCCGCTTGCTGTGGTGATTCTGCTATTCATGCCTATGTGTGTGATGGATAACACCACTCAACCGTCTACTTATTCAAACATTGTAGTAGATGAGCGATATGAACTTGGGTCAAACCTGATAGGAATCAACTTGCCCTACTATGTCAACTCTGTGGCGGCAGGGAACACGACTCATGGTCGAGGAGTCGTTTGGATTTACAATGATACACTCCGCTTCAGAGACCCAGTAAATGTGATTGATGCTTCAGTGAATATTGGATTTGGAGACCCATTCCACCAAACACTCATTGGAGCAGATGTGGATTTAGATGGACACACTGAGTTTCTGTTCATGATGTATAATTTCACGAACACGAACCTCATGGTAGTTGATTTTGACGGAGGAGGCTCAGCAACAGAGTATAACTATGATCCAATTCCAGACCCAACGGAAATTATCGTTGGTGATTTCAATGGGGACAGCTTGATTGATGTGGGTGTCTACAGCCGCATTCGATTGATAACTAAAGATCTAGCTAGTGACACAATGATTGGTGTCTTCCCTCAGATACCATTTACTACAGAAGAGATTGTAAGAGCTTGTACAGGAAACTTCTCGATTGTCGTTGGTGATGAGATTGCCGTCATGTATGTCCAAGACCCATGGACATCAAGTAGCAAGGTTACCGTTGACACCATATTCGGAGATGGTATGTCTATCAATCCATCTCCTATTGAGTCTGCATCTCATGTTCATGGATGGGATATGGTGTCATTCGAGTACGGAAGTGACTTTGACAACCTAGCAGTAACAATGGTAGATATGGATCTTGGAGAGAACATTCTGATTGCTATAAACGCCAATCTTACCCCAAGGTTTGAGTTAAGGGATGCGAAGTATCTAGGAGATTCATACGTGAAGACGGGGAAATTCGACATGGACGGTCAGGAGGACCTTGTTGTTGTCCCCGGTCAGAGATCCGACGTGATCTTTGTCAACGGAGAAGATGGAAGAATGATGAGAATCTCACAAGAAGAATGTGTGAGTATGTCTCCTCGTGGTTTTGCTACAGATTATCTTGACTCGGACAGCCACATGGATGTTATACTAGAGGGTCCAACAGGCCAATTTTCCTTGGTCAGAGGTAGCAGTGGTGAAATAGGCTACGAAGACCCGCGACTTCCTGGACCTTTTGAACAGGTCCTCTCATATGACATCAATAACGACGGTAGAAGTGACGCAATCATGCATTATGGACAAATCAAGGTCTTACTCAGTGATACAGAACCACCTGATGTGACTCTTGATCCTATCTACCCAATTCATCCAACCATCTACGATCCCTATCTCAAGGTGGAACTAACTGCTACAGATGAGATGTATGTCAAAGATGCGAGGGTCTTTATCCGCCCTGCAGACTTCGCAGTAGGTGGCTATCAACAGAATGAAATGACTGAAGCACAAGGTGGCAAGTTCATCTTCTTTGAAACGGACTTGCAGGCTGGAAACTACGAATATTACGTTGAAGTTGTGGACCCATATCTGAATACTTACTCGTATGGCAATTTCACCAACCCTCACATTCTGAAAGTGGAAGGGCACCTTGCATCAGGTGTTCACTATAATGTCACGTTCGACGAAGCCCAAAAACATGTCTTGACTCTCGGCAATGATTCTCTTGGAGATAGTCGAATATACAACGTTGTTTCTGATTCGATAGCTAAAACCACAAGCTTGAGAGTCTTCAGCTCAGACTTCACAAAGCTTGGAGAATTCACAATTAATGGTTCTGCAACAGATGAGGTGTTTGAGGTATACACAGGTATGTTTGATGGTGACAATGTCCTGGATCCAATACTCATCAGCAACAACTATACTCATGTCAAGATTTGGGCATTTAATGGCGACACATTCACATCGTGGAAAAATGCCACTTACAATCTTCATCCCGCAAGATCAGAACATGGAATGGTTATTGTAGATGATGATGGGGACAATATTGACGAGCTAGCATATGTTGGTGAGAATAGCACAGGCTATTTCCTGATTAGAGCAGATGATAGTTTTGCCACATGGACTGATGTGGCTTTGAAGGAATGGGCGGCAATCGTGGATTATGTGTCAATCAATATGTACGGTTCTGATCCTCAGCTCGCAATATTGAGAGGTGATAATGCAGTCTATCTGTACCAGCTCAATAATGTGACTCATTTGAAGACACTGAATTATACATCTCCAGGTTCAACAATCTTTGATGACCCATTCAGAATTCAGGTATACAAGAATTCTACACATTCAAGCGACCAACTACTAGTGGTCTACCGCAGTTGGCTAGTTGATGTGCCAACAAATTATGTGTGTCTAGTGGACGAAAACACAGTGAATGTTGGTGATTGGCCTAGCTACATGTTTACAGGTCAGCATATCAGAATCACCTTACCCTATGACGTTGATGATGACGGTGTCGATGAATTATCATTTCTCGATGCGGGTGGAAATGCATCACTTTATGAACTATCGACCACAGCAGTTCAATCTTGGACAGTGTTTGTAAGTGATGCTATACCCAGAGGTGGCATTGTACTGGATTTCGATGGAGATGGTGAGAATGAGTTTGCCATTTCAACATCCGACGACCTTCTAACCGCAATTAGTTTCAGCGGCACGATTGACTACACAGCCAATCCAGGTATCGCCTTCAACATGGCACCTATTGGGAATGTGGATGTTGGGGCTGGAGAGGACATTGTAGCATTCCCGATATTCAAGTCACGAAACACATTAGCAACAATCCGTAATATTGACCTTCTATACAAGCTTGATGTCACTTTTGAGCTTGAAACAAATCTAACACTTCAAGGAAGCAGCATATGGGCAAATACAACAGTCCTGAATGTACATAGTGATCCAGTAAGTGATGCATCAGTGTCTCTTGTTGCCTCATATCGATTCGGAGGAGGTACATCTGTGCAGACAATGGGCATGGTCTATGATGATTTATCTGACCTTTATACTACTACTGTTGCTCCAAATTGGCCCATGGGACTGGCGAACTTGTCCCTCTCTGTCAATCATGACTATTATGACGGTGTAGGAAGGGAATTCGAGAATGCATTGAGAGTTGAGTCTCCACTAAGCATCTCATTGTTCACGGAGTCTGAGGTATTGCAGGGAAGTGACTTTGACATCAACATCACTATTACAGACAGCTTAGGTGCGAAAGTCACAGATGCAGAGGTCAATGTGACACTTGATGGTGTGGATTATCCTGTATCCTATGTAGGAGGGTCATACTACACCTCTGTCACAGGAATCGATCTTGCGCCTGGAAGCTTCACAGTATATGCTTCAGCTGATCATGAGTATGCCACTAGTGGGGCCAGTCATTCGAAGTCTGTTTCAGTAGTGGTTGACACTCTGATTATCCTAAGAAGCTCTCCATCTCAGGCAGTGCAAGACCAATTCTTCACAACATGGCTAAACATAACCGATCCCTTCGGAAACCCACTTGACGGTGCGACTGTATCGGTGGACTTTGGGGTTACAGAATTCATACTAGTGGAAATCGAACCTGGAAGATACCTACTAGATAGTTTGGCATCAATGCCAGTTGGTAACTACACAGCAGAGATCATCATCCAACACCCATATGTCGAGAGTATTGAGTTAGATCCGTACTACATGGCAGTGACCGGAACCCTCGCACCAGCAGTCGGTTATGAGTCCACAGTCGACGGTGGAACGAATTTCACTGTTTCAGTATTTGTGTACGACTCGTATGGCGTTACACCAGTAGGAGCTTGGGCTGAAGTTGAGCTTGGTGGAGTCAACTATACTGCCACACACATAGAAGGAGCTGAATTCAGAGTCCAATTAAATGCATCATTGAGTATCGGTCAACACAGTTTTGTAGTCTATGTAGGGGCAGACTTCGGAGTACCACGGGCTGATTCACATGACTTGTATGTGTACTCATGGCCTGATACTTTTGTGGAATCTTCGATGGGATGGATTATTGAACAAGGCAATTGGACGACACTGACTGTCACTGTGAATGATTGGCAGGGGAATCCAGTTGTTGATGCAACGGTGACTCTTCTGAGTCCTGCTAGTATCTTATTCACACCATATGGCGATGGATCATACTGGGCTGACTTGGACACCCTTGGTTATGCACCATACAACTACTCACTGCTTATCTTGATAGAACACACGTATCTGTATCCAGATGATTCCTATCAGATTCTGACTGTCAACGGACAGGCAGTAGTGGATGTTTCTGTGCCGGATATGGTGTTCAATCACCAGATGGCGAGGTTCGATTTTGTTGTTGTGGACATTTACGGAAACCCACTGTATGAATACGATTATAGCTGTGAATATACTGGAACCTTCACTACATCAGGAACACCATACTACTATGAGTTCTCATGGGAGTTCCAGCCTAATCTCTATCCCGGCACATATCCGCTCAATATAACAATTGACGGACCATTCCTATCTCATAGTGAGTTTATTGTCTGGGTGGATGTCATTGGAAGTCCATCGTCAATCGTACCTTCGCCTCTCAATCAATCAATATACCTACAAGGCAATGAGATTAACTTTACAATCGTTGTCCAGGACTTGGCAGGCTACTCCATCTCAGGAGCTCAGGTGACTGCAACGATTCACGGGAGTACATATACACTTACAGAAGGAGTTGCAGGGGTCTACTCAAGACAGGTCCCGACGGCAGGACTTCCGCTTGGACAGTACAATGTGACTCTCGGAATCTTGCATGACTATCTATTGTCACAGTCGCTTTCGCTAGAGCTATTTGTAAAGGGCTATGCCAGTTTCGACCTTTCAATCTCACCAAGCCCTGTGTTAAATCAATACAACGTGACTTTCGATTTCACAATTACAGATGCTTATGGAATCCCACTGACCGGATTCAACTACACACTTAGTTTTGCAGGAGTCTATAATACGTCAGGAACATCGATGTCCCACAAGATTTCGTGGGAAGTAGACCCTAGTTTCATTCCTGGAAGCTACTGGCTTAACATGACAGTAGAGAGTAATCTAATTCTAAGATCAACTCACAATGTGACAATAGGCGTGCAGGGAATTGTTGCTGCGCAAATCCTTCAGCCTTCTCCAGGTGAATCGTTCCCGCAAGGAAACAACATCAATTTTGTTGTTCGCGTGAGAGACAATGAAACCTCATACATCACTGGTGCGACTGTAGTCCTGTTTCTACATGGAACTACCTACCCACTCATTGAAACGAGTGAGGGGATTTATGGAATCAATGTCACCACTGAAAACCTCCCGTTAGGTGAATACAGCGCACAGATAACGGTGTCAGGGGCTTTCATGGAAACTCAGCAATTAGCAATTGGATTTGACATAAGTGGATATGCTGATGTTAGAATAGATACAGATCCCTCGATCCTACTCAATTATGAGAATGCGACATTTTCAATATTCGTCGAAGACCAAAACGGCAACCCAATCAACGAATACAGCTATATACTCGACTTTGGCAGCCAATACAGCGTTTCAGGAAGCTCCGATTACTTCAAGCTCCAGTGGAAGTTCATTCCAGAACTGGTTCCAGGAGCTTACACTCTCAATGTGACGATTTCAGGTCCTCACATCCCAACCAATTCGACACAGTTTCTGTTTCAGGTTATGAGCCAGCTGAACGCAACTGTGCTTTCGCCGATTGAGAACTCGACATTTGTGCAAGGTACAGATTCTGTACTCTTCAAGGTCGACCTGTTAGATATGCTTGACAATGTCATGGATGGTGGTTCTGTATCTGTCCTCATACATGATTCATTCTTTGTCCTGACAGATCATGGCAATGGAACCTATTCACGAGTCGTTTCAACTGCAGGGTGGGCGGCTGGTGTTTACAATTACACTCTGACAATGAATCACCCATATTTAGCACAAGAAGCTACAGTCAGGAGAACGATAGAAGTACTTGCTGAGTTGGAGTTCCAGGTAGAGTACCTACCAGAAGTACCTCAACAGGGAGAGTTGCTTAACATCACCATTGAGGTGACCGACAAATATGGTAATCCTGTGTCAGATCTAAGCATCTCTGTAACGTTCCAGAACCAAACAGTGCAGGCTCTCGAAACAACTCAGAATGGAGAGTACTTCGTGAGCTTTGTTGTAGCAAGTCAAGGCTATGGAGATGAAAACATTACCATAGCAGCTGAAGGAGTTATGTGCGTACCATTTTCAGCACAGCCATTATCTAAAGTGCCAGTTGTTGTGGCAGTGCCTCGTCTAGCAATGGATGTTGAAACATTCACTCCGACTTTCCTCATCGCCTTCATCATCAGCTTTGTAGGTCTTGTCATCTACTTCAGAATCTCATCTGGAATATCATTCACTAGAGGATCACAAGAACAACTTCTGAGAGGAATACGAAAATTAGATTACTTGTACGGTATTATTGTGGGTCTCGCAGGTCTTACAATAGTCCATTCATATGTTTCAGCTGGGTCCGGCGATTATGGCATAGCGGTGCTTGAGAGTATCTTGCTATTGGGCATCTCATTAATACTGTATGGCATTTGGTTGTACAGAGATGCATCCTCATCGATTCTCCACACACAAAAGATTAGCAGAAGAAGAATGTTCCTTGGACTTTGGCACTTGATATTTGTGCCAATCGTAATCATACAGATTTTTGATTGGGGGCAGAATATCGAATGGTTGAAGTTCTATGTCTTGGATAACGTCTTTCACCTAGGAGAACTCCGTGTACCAACAATTATGATGACCATATTTGCGGCATACCTTTCTTCCATCGTGATAGTCGTTGTGAACCTCTATAGAGAGATCAGAAGAGGAATTTCGAGGCTTAATGAGATGGCTGTCTTAGGGACACCACCGATAGTCGTCGAACAGGAGTGTGCAGACCTTGTCG